>JAQYWA010000318.1 GCA_030145265.1 Desulfuromonas sp.
GGGGTGAATCGACGCAGGTGGTCATGATGATTCTGGCTTCGTGCTGGGGATTGATCCCCAGTGCCTTTTCCCGAGTCCGGATCTGCTTCAGCGCTTCCTGTCCGTCCATCTTCGGCATCATGATATCGAGGCAGATCAGCTGATACGGGTTGTTTTCAACGTGAGCCAGTTCGAATGCCTTGATGGCTTCGACCCCGTTGACGGCGATGTCGCAGGATCCGTAGGTTCCCAGCATCAGCTGCAGCAGACGGCGGCTGGTGAAATCATCTTCTACGATCAAAATCTTCATTACTCTACTCCTTCGTTTTATTGTTTCTTGATCTCCTCTATTGTCGGCCTGCTCGCATTGTCTTCAATCTGGCTGATCAGGGCTGTGCCGGGCCAGTGCCTCCGCAGGGCGCTTGCGTGAATCGGTTTGCCCTGGTAGTCGTTCATGCCGGCGGCGAGAAAACGTTCCCGGTCGCCTTGCATGGCATGGGCGGTCAGGGCGATGATGGGGATGCTGTGATCGATTCCGGGCCGGCTGCCGCCGCGGATCAGGCGGGTGGCTTCCATGCCGCCCATGCCGGGCATCTGCACGTCCATCAGGACCAGATCGAATTTGGCCTGCGCGAGGGCGTCCAGGGCTTCCTGGCCGTTGTCGGCCACGCTGACCCGGTGTCCGGATTTTTCGAGTAATTTCACCGCCAGCCGCTGGTTGACGAAGTTGTCCTCGGCCAGCAGAATCCGCAATGGGCGCTGTGTGGCCAGCGATTGTTCAAGGCGGCCCGCCGGAGCCGGTAACTCGACCGTCTGGCCGGGTGTGCAGCGGACGGTGAAGTGGAAGGTGCTGCCGGCGCCGGGAATGCTTTCCGCCCAGATTCTACCTCCCATCAGCCCTACCAGATTTCGGGAGATGGTCAGCCCCAGCCCGGTTCCGCCGTAGCGGCGGGTGATCGAGCCGTCCAGCTGGGCGAAGCTGGCAAAAATATGTTCCAGCTGCTCTTCCGGGATGCCGATACCGGTGTCGCTGATGGCGAAATGCAGCATGATACCGTCGGCATCGATCGTCGAATGGTCGGCCTGGTCGACGTGAATGTCAATGGTCCCGGCGGCGGTGTCGCCCTTCGAGGGACGAAGGGACGCCGGGGGCGAGGCGGTTGGGATGGCGCGGCAGGATGATGTCGGTGAGGCCCTCGACGATGTCGTGCAGGTTGAGTTGCAGCAGTTCCGTTTTGGAGTAGCCCAGGCTCTGGCAGGCGTGCCGGTTGGCATCGAGAATTTGGCCGTCGAGGTCGAGCAGAAACATGCCGTCGGTGGCCTGCTCCACCAGGCTACGGAAACGCTCTTCGCTGGCCGTCAGGGTCAATCGAATCCGTTCGAAATAGACCAGCAGCATGCCGATGGCCACGGTCAGGGCGAGCAGGGCCGCCAGCAGAAAACCCCAAGGGGCGAACCATGGTGCAGTGCGCAGGAAGGAATAGTCGGCCTGGTGCAGCCCCCAGAGGATGAAGCCCCAGCCGGTCAGGTGCCTACCGAAGCCGACCGGATTCTCCACGGTTAGAAACAGCACCCCGGTACGGATGGAAACGGCGGCATAAAAGAGAAAGATGGGGAGATTCTGGTATATGAACGGCAGGTCGGCAAAATGCCCGAGCAGAATCCAAATGGCGCTAAAAATGCCGCCGAGCCAGAAGGAGGGAGACCTTTTTTCCTGTGCCATCTCTTCGGTGCCGTGCAGAATCAGCAGGCCGCTGGCCAGTATGCAGCCCTGGTTGAAATGCGGCATCTCGGCCGTCAGCCAGCCGCCGGCCAGCCCCAGGTCAAAAACATAACGCAGGGCGTGAAAGCCCCACCCCAGAGCCCAGAAACCCATATGCCGCTCCCGGTACTGATAATACAGGAAGGCGAATACCAGGGCCAGGATGGTCGATCCGCACAACGAGGCGATAATGCTTGGGAAAAGCCAGGGCATAGGAAACGGTCGTTCCGGTTGAATGTTGATTTGGTTGGCGCTGCCCGTTTGTTCGGGCAGGAGTTTCATTTCTCGAAAGGACAAGCCACGGCAAGATATGTGCCCAGACCCGCCGGTTGTTCAGTTCCAGTCGCTCAGGATGAAGCCGATGCCGATCCGGTTGGCGTGCTGGTCGTAGTCGAGCAGGTTCTCGCCGTAGCCGTTGAAATACTGGATGTACAGGCCGACTTTTTCCCTCAGCGGGAAACTGCAGTCGAATAGCAGCGCGCCGCGGTTATCGCTGCGGTGAAAGTTGTTGCGCAGCATCAGCCCGAAACGGAGATCGTGCCAGCGGTAATAGGTCTGAATCTCTCCCGGGCCGAGGTAGCTGTCGATGTCGCGGTTGTCGTCTTCGGAGCGGCTTTCGGGGATGCGGTACCAGCTTTTCAGCACCAGCGTGAACGGCCCCTTTTCGAGACCGAGGTTGGCGACCAGGCGATTCCAGCTGCGCGACAGCGGCTCCGAGCGGCCGTTGGACTGGTGGTTGAAGCCGACGTTGAGGGTGCGCACGTCCATTCCGAGCAGTTTTAGCCGGGGGCGAAAGTTGAGCAGCAGTTCCGGTTCGTAGTTGGTTTCGCGAAAGGGTGCCGACTCGTCAAAGTTATACAGTTGCCAGTACGACTGCTGGGTGTAGGCGAACCAGAGATCCATTTTCTGTCCCAGCACATCCTGCCAGAGCTTGGTCTTAAAGCTGATCTGGTACTTGACCTCGTGATTATCGACCTCCCGGACCGGGTACTCGGCATCGGCGGCAGGCTGGTCCTGGCTGCCGTTGTAGGTCAGCGGCATGATGTAGTTGTCCCGGTGGGGGATCAGGGTGAAGCGGCCGCGTACCCCTGATTCGTCGAGGTCCCAGCGTTTTGCCAGGTAGGAGTCCTCGACCGTTGCTTCTGGTTCCTGTGGGCAGGCCGCAGCGGTTGCGGGCGGCACCGGCGCCGAGGGTAGCAGGCGAGCCAGGGCGTCGTAGCAGG
>JAQYWA010000319.1 GCA_030145265.1 Desulfuromonas sp.
CTGCCGGCCTTAACACCAAGAGCCAGGACGGTACGCTGAACCAGAAACTCAAGGGTTTCCTGTAAAGAACGCGAAGAGAGGATGGCCTGGCCTGCTTCAAAAAAAAGCCGAAAGTACTCGGCTGGCTTATCCGTACACATTGTTTTACTTCTCCAGTCGTAAATAATTCACACTCCATTCGAACAGCACCACGAGAATCATCATACTGAAAATATGATATTTTTTCAACAGGACAAAATAGAACATTATTATATTAATTGGCGCAAACAAAAAAAGAGACGCCCTACGGGGGTCGCCTTGCTTTTAGCGGACATCTCACCAATCGCTAACAGAAACCTAACCTTTGTGCATAACAATCCTCAGCAACAAATCAACAACAACGAAGCCCCAACGGGGCAACCTTTGCACAAGGAGATCTGAATGAAAAGGAATATGGCTAAAAAGATTTCACTGCTGGCAGTAGCCCTGGTCGCCGTTGCGGGCATCGCCAACGCCGAACCGATCAAGATCGATCCGGCCCTTTCCAGCTACAGCAAATCCCAGGGCGTATCGGGCAACCTCAACAGCATCGGCTCCGACACCCTGAACAACCTGATGACTTTCTGGGGTGAAGGCTTCCGCAAGCTTTACCCCAATGTCAACATCCAGATCGAGGGCAAGGGCTCCAGCCCCCCCACCGCCCTGATTGAAGGGGAAATCGTCCGCCACACCAACAACTGGTGCAACTGGGCGCCGGATAACAGCTGATCGCCGGGACGAACTTGAAAAGCTCGGAAAACTGATTGTTTTCCGAGCTTTTCATATTAGCAGGTTGCAAGGTGGCCACCGTTTCTGGCAGAATCACGTTATTCAGCAACGATAAGGAGCCCCCCCATGTCCAACCCCGGAGAATTTTTCAAAGCCTGCAGCGAAGGCCGCCTCTGGTTGCACTGCACCCAGTGCAACGAAACAAAACAATTCAACGACGTCGAACACATCGACTCCATCGAAAACCCCTCGTACTGGGGCCCGGAACCCTGGTGGCACGACACCAAGGTGTTCAAATGCCCGGACTGCGGCACTACCCAGCAGTCGGTGATGCACGTTCAGGACTGACCGTCACGGCCATTCTCCCACCCTCCGCCCAAAGCCTTGATCAACAACACGCTGCTCTGCAGGCGCTGGGCGAGAATCTGCACGGCGCTGCGCTCGATCTGCAGGGCGGTACGCTGACTATCGACCACCTCCAGATAGCTGACCAGCCCGGCCCGGTAGCGCTTGTCCGACAGCTCGGCCGCCTGCCGGGCAGCGTCTACTGCCCGCTGCTGAGCGAGCTCCTGCTCGCACAGGATACGCAGCCCGGAAAGGGCATCTTCAACCTCGGCGAAGGCGACCAACACCTGCTGCCGGTAACGGGCCACGGCTTCCTCGTGGGCCGCCCGAGCCCGCTCCAGGTTGGCCGAATTGCGGCCGGCCTCGAAGATCGGCAGGGAAACTGCCGGCCCCAGGGCCCAACTGCGGCTGTCCCAACTGAACAGGCCCGACGTTTCGGTGCTGGCATACCCGGCGCTGCCGGTCAGGCGGATGGCCGGGAAGAAGGCGGTCTTGGCCACCCCGATGCGGGCGTTGCTGGCGATCATCTGCCGTTCAGCGCTAGCGACGTCCGGACGCCGTTCCAAGAGGCTCGAAGGGAGTCCGGGCGTAACCTTCGGTACACTGATATCTAGCCCTGCGGATGGCAAAGAAAATTCGGCAGCCGGCCGGCCGCTAAGCACCGCCAAGGCGTGTTCCAACTCAGCGCGCCGCTTGCTGAGGCCAATCGCCTCGGCCTCGGTGGCCGCCAGCTCGGTCTGAGCTCGAGCCAGATCGAGCTGCCCGGTTTCCCCATGGTTAAACAAACTGGTAACCAGGGCCAGGTTTCCCTGACGCAATTTGACGGTACGCTGCAGCAGGTCGATTTCTTCGTCAAGGGAGCGCAGAGCAAAATAGTTGCCGGCGACTTCGGCCTGTAGCGACAGCAGCAAGCTCAGGTAATCCGCCTCGCTGACCTGGGCGTCGGCCTGCGAAGCTTCGACGGTGCGTCTCACCCGCCCCCAGAGATCGATCTCGTAACTCAAGTCGAGAGGAACCGAAAAACTGTTACTGGTGATGCCCTCGCCGGTCGACGAGAAATCTCCCGCGGTTCGGGAACGACCCGCCGAAGCGTTAAGATCGAGTCGCGGCAACCGGTCAGCCCGATCGATACGGGCAACGGCCTGGGCCTGACTCAACCGGGCAAAGGCGGCAGCCAGGTTCTGGTTGGCCTCGGTTGCTCGTTCTTCCAGCAGGTTCAGTTCGGAATCGCCATAGATCTCCCACCATGCTCCCCGGGAAAGCTGGTCCTGCGGAGTCGCCTCCTTCCAAGGCGCCCCTTCCTTGTAGACCAGCGGGACCGCCACATCCGGCTTGACATAGTTGGGGCCAAGGGTGCAACCGGCGAGCAACACAAGGGCGAATGCCGGCATGAGGCTGCGATTAAAATATCTGTTCATGGTTGGTTTCCTTTTTAAATTCAAAACCGGCCTCTCGCCCGCTCCTTTCAGTCGCTCGAGCGCGCAGAGAACACAGAGTAAAATCTTAAAGACAGGCAAATAACATCTTGAAGAAAAGGGTTTTGCCTTTCTCTGTGTCCTCTGCGTGCTCTAGTGAGCAAAGCGAACAGGCGAGAGGCCGCCTTTCAGGCTTTTATCGGGTTCGCCAGCGCCGGATCTTCTTCTGCAACATCAACCGGCTGCCGCCGCCGTGCCAACAGCAGGTAGGCCGCCGGAATAACGAATAGGGTCAGCACCGTCCCCAGCGAGAGTCCGCCAACGATGACCCAGCCGATCTGCGAGCGGCTCTCGGCACCGGCACCATGGGCCAGGGCCAACGGCACGGTCCCGAGCACCATCGCCCCGGTGGTCATCAGGATCGGCCGCAGGCGCAAGGTGG
>JAQYWA010000015.1 GCA_030145265.1 Desulfuromonas sp.
GGCCGGGGCCGCAGTGGTTACGCTCGAAGGCATAATGCTGGAGGAACCGGGTTGCCCGTAGAAATAGGCCAGGGTCAGACTGGTAAGCATAAAAACAATCGCCGCAGCAGTGGTCAGTTTGCTCATGAAATTCTGTCCGCCAGCCGCGCCGAAAACTGTCTGGCTGCCGCCGGCGCCGAAGGATGCGCCCATTTCAGCCCCTTTGCCGCCTTGCAGCAGGACAATGGCGATCAGCGCCAGACAGACCAGAATATGAAGAATAATCAAAAATGTGGTCATTGTGCTGTTGACTCCTCAAATATATCGTTAGTACAGAATTACGAACTTTAACATATTTGGTTGCCACTGCAAAGCAGAAATATCTACCCCCGCTTGAAGCGGATAATTCGGGCGAAGTCGGCTGCCGTGAGGCTGGCACCGCCGACCAGGGAGCCGTCGATGTCCTGCTGCGCCATGAGCCCGTCGACGTTGTCGGGTTTGACGCTGCCGCCGTAGACAATGCGGGTGGCCTCGGCCACGCTCTCATCATAAAGGCCCTGCAGCAGACCGCGGATGAAGGCGTGGGCCTCTTCGGCCTGCTGATCAGAGGCGGTTTTGCCGGTGCCGATGGCCCATACCGGCTCGTAAGCAACGACCAGATGCGTCATAGCTTCAGCGGAGATTCCCTTGAGGCCTTCTCTCACCTGGGTTGTCAGCACTTCGAACATTTGATCGGATTCCCGCTCTTCGAGCGTTTCTCCAATGCAGAAAATGACTCCAAGATTAGCGTCGAGCAGAGCCTTTACTTTCTGATTTATAAAGTCGTCGGTTTCTCCGAACAGTTGACGGCGTTCCGAGTGGCCGACGATGCAGTAGCGACAGCCGGCATCCTTGAGCAGGGCAGGGGACACTTCGCCGGTAAAGGCTCCACTGGCAGCCGGATAGCAGTTCTGGCCGGCGACGCTGATGTTGGAGCCGACAAGCAGGTCGGCAACCTTGGTCAGCGAGGTGTAGACCGGGGCGATGACGATGTCAATGTCGTCAATGCCGGCGGCTTCCTGTTTGAGGGCTCCAGCCAGGTCAAGGGCTTCGCCGACGGTCTTTTGAAGTTTCCAGTTGCCTGCAATAAACGGTTTGCGCATGTGTGCCTCCGGGTAAGAACATCCCTGGGGTGAGGGACGGGCCAGCGCAGTGCCGGCCCGTATCGGACTTCAGGGTTTGTCAGTCAGGGCGGTCACTCCGGGGAGTTGACGTCCTTCGAGAAATTCGAGCGAAGCGCCGCCGCCGGTGGAGATATGGGTCATGCGGTCCTCCAGCCCCGATTGGTTGACTGCGGCGACGGAATCCCCGCCACCGATGATCGACAGGGCGTCGGAATCAGCCAGCGTTTTGGCAATGGCCATTGTGCCGTTGGCGAAGGCTTCGAACTCGAAGACCCCCATGGGGCCGTTCCATACCACTGTTGCCGCATCTTTAAGTGCGGCCGTATAGGCGGCTACGGATTTGGGGCCGATATCCAGGGCCATCATGCCGGCCGGGATATTGACGCCTTCGGAGGTGGTGGCTGCGGCATCGGCTTTGAATTCGGAGGCCAGCACGTGGTCGCAGGGCAGCAGCAGACGGACCCCGCTGGCGGCCGCCTTGGTAATCAGCTCTTTGGCCAGCTCGATACGGTCTTCCTCGACCAGGGAGTTGCCGATGGCGACCCCCTGAGCCTTGAGGAAAGTGTAGGCCATGCCGCCGCCGATAATCAGGGTATCGACCTTGCCGAGCAGGTTCTCGATGACGGTGATTTTGTCGCTGACCTTGGCGCCGCCAAGAACGGCAACAAAGGGCCGTTTGGGATCGGCCAGCGCCTGCCCGAGGTAAAGGAGCTCTTTTTTCATCAGCATGCCGGCCGCCGCCGGAGTCAGGATCCGGGCGACTCCTTCGGTCGAGGCATGGGCGCGATGAGCGGTACCAAAGGCATCGTTGACGTAGACATCGGCCAGGGCGGCCAGTTTTGCGGCAAAGGCAGGGTCGTTCTTCTCTTCACCGGCGTAAAAACGGACGTTTTCCAGCAGCAGCACATCGCCATCCTGCATCCCGTCCACCAGTTTCTCAACTTCCGGCCCGATGCAGTCGGGGGCCATGACCACTTCTCGTCCGAGCAGGTTGGCCAGGTAGGGAGCCACCGGCGACAGGCTGTACTTGGGGTTAGCCTGGCCCTTCGGCCGTCCGAGATGGGAGGCGAGAATCAGTTTGCCGCCGTTTTCGATGATGTGGCGGATAGTCGGCAGGGCGGCGACGATGCGGGTATCATCAGTGATATTGCGATTATCGTCGAGGGGCACGTTGAAGTCGACGCGGCAGAACACCCGCTTGCCTTTGAGATCAAGATCTTTGACGGTTACTTTGTTGAACATCGAGGGACTCCGTTCGGGATGAGCACGTGCTGCTAAATCAAAGGGCAGGATCGGTCGATCCTGCCCTTGTGACTCATGGTAAGTAATCTATTTGGACGAGATGTAGCTGACCAGGTCGAGTACGCGGTTTGAATAGCCCCACTCATTGTCGTACCAGGACATCACCTTGACCATGTTGCCGCCGATGACATTGGTCGATTCCGCGTCGACGGAAGACGAGGCGGGAGATCCGTTGAAATCGCAGGAAACCAGCGGCTCATCACAGTAGACGAGAATTCCCTTGAGTGGTCCTTCAGCGGCCTTTTTCAGAGCCGCGTTGACTTCGGTGACCGAGGTCGGTTTTTCGGTCTCAATCACCAGGTCAACCAGAGATACGTTGGGCGTCGGAACGCGAACGGCGAGACCGTCCAGTTTGCCCTTGAGTGCCGGCAATACGAGAGAAACCGCCTTGGCTGCACCGGTCGTAGTGGGAATCATGGAAAGCGCCGCCGCACGAGCCCGGCGCAGGTCCTTGTGGGGCAGGTCGAGGATGTTCTGGTCGTTGGTGTAGGAATGTATGGTGGTCATCATTCCCTTGACGATGCCGAAGTTTTCGAGAAGTACTTTGGCAACCGGTGCCAGGCAGTTGGTGGTGCAGGAAGCATTGGAGATAACGTTGTGATTGGCGGGATTGTAGTCATTCTCATTGACCCCCATGCAGATGGTCAGGTCTACGTCCTTGCCGGGTGCGCTGATGATGACCTTTCTGGCGCCGGCCTGGATGTGCTTGGAGGCGGACTCCTGATCGGTGAAGAGGCCGGTTGATTCGATGACGATATCGACGCCGAGTTCTTTCCAGGGCAGGGTAGCCGGGTCACGGGATTTGAGAACCTTGATCGGTTTTCCGTTGACGATGATTTCACCGTCGCCGGCTTCAACGGAAGCCTTGAAGGTGCCATGGACCGAGTCGTATTTGAGCAGGTGGGCCAGGGTCGCTGCATCGGTGAGATCGTTAACCGCGACGATTTCGATGTTCTTCATGTCTGCGGCAGCCCGGAAAACGTTTCTGCCGATACGTCCAAATCCATTGATCGCTACTTTTGTTGCCATGAAATTCTCCTTTTTAGGAAATTTAAAAAGTCCTATTTATAATGAAAGTTCAAAAAAACAGGCACTTAAGGTTGGTCGGGAAGTGAAATAATAGACAATGGAATCCCTGTCGTCAACCATTTTTCATTGGAATGGCATGAATGAGCCATTGCTCTTTTGAGGGCGCTATGATAGATAAAAGTGATGTGTTTGTAATTGGAAAATTTGATCTGTATCGAGTACGTGAGGCGACCTGACTCCGAGTCTACCTGAGCTCCCAATAAAGGCAAATGTTTTTCTCGACAGAATCTACGTATTACGCAAGACAATTGGCTTCTTTTCTGATTTGCCAGTCTCTGTCACCTTTCAATCACAAGAAAAGCCGTTAGCCTGAACCATGAAGAATACGCTGGAAAAACGCATCCTCATATTTGTGTTCCTGGTTCTCGGTCTGACGGTAGCGGTCAATACTGCACTGAACATCGAGGGGTTCAGGCGTGATTATCGTGATGGCCTGGTGTTGCGGTGCCAAAGCGTTGCGACCGAATTGAAAGATTCAGTTGAAAAAGTTCTGGCTTTGGGCCTTCCGCTCGATGAGCTGGAAGGGATCAATGCCCGTTGTCAGAAGATCGTGGGCAGTGACCCGGAAATCAGCTATTGCCTCATAGAAAATACTGTCGGGCAACCTCTTTATTCCAGTGATCCTTCCTTTCATTTTTTTACCGGTGTTCAGTTTCTCAAGGCTCTCAACGACTCGACCGCCTTGCTGATGACCCCTCAATGGGGCAAGGTCTACGACCTCTCTGCTCCCCTGTTCGATGCCAGCGGGCAGCTGGCAGGTAGAATCAGGATCGGCTTTCCTGATGCCATTCTTCAGGATCGCATCGAAAAGGCTTTTCAACGCTCTTTGATTATTTTCGGTGCCGCTTTTCTGGTGGTTTTCGTTTTGGTGTTTTTGTTTACCAAACGCGATCTGGTTGGTCCCATTCATCGCCTCTGTGATGTTGCTAAAGAAATTGCCGCCGGGAATTTTAAAGTCGTGGTACCGCCCATGTCGACCCCTGATTTTTCGGAACTCGGTACCGCCCTTCAAGAAATGGCCTCGTCTCTTCAAGAGCGTGACGAAGAAATCGGTGAAAATTATCGGGAACTCGAGGAAACGAACAGCGAGCTACAGCTTTCTTATGAACGCCAAGAGCAGATCGGTACTGAGCTCGGCCGCAGTCGTGAGATGTACCGTTCTTTGCTCGAAGACGCTTCCGATGCTATCATGGTCAGTGACGAGGAGGACCGTTTGGTGCTGCTCAATAAAGCGGCTGAATCTTTTTTCGGCGTGTCACGGAACACCGTACAGGGGCATAATGTTTTCAGCTTCTGGGAAAAGCTGAAAATCGAAAATGTCGAGATGCAATATGAAATGCATCAGAGCATCCTCCAGGGAAAGTTTCAAGAGGCCGAGGTGCGTTTCCTCCGCCCAGCCGACCGGTCACAACTGATTGGCTGGGCCAAGGGCTCGCCGGTAATCGGCCGGGATGGTAAGCGGATGGTGCAGATGACTTTCCGTGATGTCACTCACGAACGGGCAATTAAAGAAAACCTTGAGCAGAGCACTATTGAGCTGCAGCGTCTCAACCGGATGAAGGACTCCTTCCTTGGGCTGGCTTCGCACGAACTGAAAACCCCGTTGACTGTCATCCTTGGTTATACAGATCTTCTACTTGACGAAATGGGCGATGAGTTGAGCGAGGAGACCCTCCCTATGCTCAAGCATATCGGTGATGCCGCCAATAGACTTTCCAATATCGTTCGCGATATGGTCGACGTCTCTCGGCTGGACGACAAGTGCCTGACGCTTCGCAGCCGCAAGGTCCATATCAATGATGTAATTCGGCAGGCGCTGAAGGAAATAGAATTCTTCTTTTCGGTTCGGCAGCAGACTCACCAACTCCGCCTCGCTGACGATCTGCCGGACTTGTCCTGTGATCCCGATCGCATGGTTCAGGTTATTACCAATCTGGTCATTAACTCGATCAAGTTCACACCCGATGGCGGCAAGATTTCCATCGTCACCCGCCTGATCCACAGCCTTCGCCTCCCGCGTATCGTTGATGAAGAAAAAAATGACCAGTATCAGGAAATCGGCACAGAACGCTATCCCTATGTCGAAATTCAGATCAGCGATACCGGGATAGGCATTGACGAGAGTGATCAGATTCACATTTTCGATAAATTCTACGAGGTTGGCTTCATTGAAGAGCATTTTACCGGCAAGGTTGCCTTCAAGGGGAAGGGGACCGGGCTCGGTCTGACGATCGTCAAGGGTATTGTTGATATGCACGGGGGCGAAATCTGGGTCGAAAGCTCCGGCTGCGACCCGCAGCACAGCCCCGGCAGTACGTTTCACATTCTCCTTCCGGTTCAGTCGCTAGCCTGATCATTTCATCAATCCCAGCGTCATCGGATGAATTCCGGTTTTTCCCTTGCAGGCCTGCACGAATTTAGGTATATAGACAGGCGCCCATGCCGGGAGCGGGGGAGAGTTGCGTGCGGATTTGCCTTCTTGCCAGCGGAAGTCGGGGGAACGCCCTTTACATTGAGTCACCTGAAAGCCGTATCCTGATCGATGCCGGTTTGTCGGCCCGCGAGTTGACCAGGCGTCTTGAAGGAATCGGGGTGCGCAGCGAAGATCTCGATGCCCTGCTGGTGACCCATGAGCATACCGATCACTGCCAGGGGATCGGCCCCATGTCCCGCCGATACGATATTCCCGTTTATCTGCATCACGAAACCCATCGCGCACTTCCCAAGCTGGGCCGGATTGGTGAAATTAATGAATTTGCCAGCGGTGACGTTTTCGATTTCAAAGATCTGCGCATCACGACATTTCCCATAACCCATGACGCCGTCGCCCCGGTCGGTTATACTGTCGAAACGACAGCGGGAAAAATTGGCGTGGCGACGGATCTGGGGATTGCTACGAGACTGGTTTGCGAACGCCTGAAAGAGTGCCGGGTGTTGGTGCTGGAATCAAATCACGACGAAGATATGCTTCGCGACGGCCCCTATCCCTGGAAGCTCAAACAGCGCATCCGCAGCAATCACGGCCACTTGTCCAATCTGGCTTCGGCCGAACTGTTGCGTGGCCTGGTCTCGGATAAGCTCGAGGCGGTTTTTCTGGCCCACCTCAGTGAGGAAAACAACTGTCCCGATCTGGCGCTCCAAGCGGCCCGATGCGTACTCGACAGTCAGAACGTATGTACCCCGCAACTGGTGGTCGGCAGGCAGGATCAGCCGACGGTCTGTTTCGATACCATTATTTCATAACCGGTTGAAGCAGGGCAGGGTGATGGTCATTCCCTGCCCATGTCTGTTTCAACCCAAGGCTTTCGATAGGAGAATCAATGGCCTGGAGAATCGTAGTTGGATTGCTGGACGGAGTAAAGGACGCTCGCGGAGAGCGGGTCAGGCGTGAGATCAGGGAACACCTCGGCATCGAAGTCGAGCAGGTTCGTACCCTCAATGTCTACACCGTGGATGCCTCGCTCAGCGATGCCGAAATAGAAGCGGCCGCAGCCGGTCCCTTTTCGGATCCGGTGATCCAGGAGTACTCCATCAATCGTCCGTTGGCCCGTGATTTCGATGTGCTGGTCGAAGTCGGTTTTCGTCCTGGGGTAACCGACAACGTCGGCCGCACCGCGAGGGAAGCGATACAGTATCTTGCCGGCCGCCCTTTGGCTGCCGGCGAAGCGGTTTACACCTCGGTACAGTACCTGCTCAAGGGAAATATCGACAAGCAGACTGCTGAGCGGATCGCTTCGGGTTTTCTGGGCAACGGCTTGATCCAGCGTTGGGATATCGTGACCGCAGATGAGTTCGATCGGGATAAAGGGGTTCGAATCACCCTGCCGAAGGTTACCAGCGATGCTCGTCCCGAAGTGCGCGAAATCGATCTTGACGTCTCCGATGACGAACTGATGAAAATCAGTCGTGACGGCATGCTGGCTCTCAATCTCGAGGAAATGAAGAAGCTTCAGGCTCATGCCGCAGACCCGGCGTTACGTCAGGCACGCGAGGCTGCCGGCCTGGGTAGCCAGCTGACCGACGTTGAGCTGGAGGCGCTGGCACAGACCTGGAGCGAGCACTGCAAGCATAAGATTTTTTCGGCCCGTATCGAGTACGAAGACGAGCAGGGGAACAAGGAAACCATCGATTCCTTGTTCAAAACCTACATCGTCGGCGCCACCCGCGACATTCGTGCCCGCCTCGGCGACAAGGATTTCTGTCTGTCGGTCTTTAAGGATAACGCGGGTGTCATCGAGTTCAATGAAGACTGGAGCATCGTCTTCAAGGTCGAGACTCACAACTCGCCAAGCGCTCTCGATCCTTACGGCGGAGCCCTGACCGGGATCGTCGGGGTTAACCGCGACGGCGTGGGGACCGGCATGGGGGCCAGGTTGATTTTCAACACCGACGTCTTCTGTTTTGCGTCGCCGTTCCTCGAAAAAACGCTGCCTCCGCGTCTGTTGCACCCCCGACGTATTTTCGAAGGCGTTGTCGAGGGGGTCGAGCACGGTGGCAATAAGAGTGGCATCCCGACGATCAACGGCTCCATCGTGTTCGACGACCGCTTTGCCGGTAAGCCGCTGGTCTACTGTGGCACTTCCTCGATCATGCCGCGTAATCTCAATGGCAAGCCTTGCCATGAGAAGAAAGTACAGGTCGGCGACCACATTGTTATGACCGGAGGCCGCATCGGTAAAGACGGCATCCACGGTGCGACTTTCTCTTCAGAAGAACTACACGAGGGTTCGCCGGTAACCGCAGTGCAGATTGGCGACCCGATCACCCAGAAGAAGATGTTCGACTTTCTCGTTATCGCTCGCGACCGTGGTCTCTACAATTCGATTACCGACAACGGCGCCGGCGGTCTTTCTTCGTCGGTCGGCGAAATGGGCGAGGATACTGGCGGTATTGAGATGCATCTCGACCGGGCGCCTCTCAAGTATCCTGGTCTGCAGCCCTGGGAGATTCTCATTTCCGAGGCCCAGGAGCGGATGACCTTGGCGGTGCCGCCGGATAAACTCGAGGCATTCATCCAGCTCGCCAAGGAGATGGACGTGGAAGCTGCCGACCTCGGCGTGTTCACCGATTCGGGCTATTTCCACTGCCTCTACGAAGGCAAGACCGTCTCCTACCTCTCCATGAAGTTTCTTCATGAAGGGGTGCCGCAGATGGTCATCCCGGCCAAATGGACGCCGAAAGCACTGTCCGAGCCCGGTTTCGATCTGCCTGCCGATCTGGGTAGCGAACTTAAGGCGCTTCTGGGGCGGCTCAATGTCTGCTCCAAGGAAAGCGTGGTGCGCCGTTACGACCACGAGGTTCAGGCCGGTACGGTCATCAAGCCGCTGGTCGGGGTAGCCAACGATGGGCCTTCCGACGCCGCTGTTTTTCGCCCGCTGTTTGACTCCTTCGAAGGGGTCGTGGTTTCCCACGGCATCTGCCCGAGTTACTCGGATATCGACACCTATCACATGATGGCGTGCGCCATCGATGAAGGGCTGCGCAACTATGTGGCGGTCGGCGGCAACATCGAGCACGTGGCAGGCCTCGATAACTTCTGCTGGTGCGATCCGGTCAAAAGCGAAAAGACCCCCGATGGCGAGTATAAGGCCGCCCAGCTGGTGCGCGCCAACAAGGCGCTGTACGACTACTGTGTTGCTTTCGGCGTGCCGCTGATCTCGGGCAAGGACTCGATGAAGAACGATTACCAGATTGGCGAAACCAAGATTTCCATTCCGCCGACTGTTCTTTTCTCGGTGATCGGCAAGATCGGCGATGTTCGTCAGGCCATCTCCATGGACGTCAAGCGCCCCGGCGACTTGGTATATCTCCTCGGCATCACCCGCGACGAGTGCGGCGGTTCCGAGTACTACGAGCAACATGGCGAACTCGGCAGCAACGTGCCCAAGGTCGATTCAGCCTATGCGCTTGAATTGTACAAGACGTTAAACATCGCTCAGCGCGATAGTCTGATACGCTCCTGTCATGACCTGTCCGATGGCGGGCTTGGCGTGGCCTTAGCTGAAAAGGCCTTTGCCGGCGGTTACGGTATCCGCGTCGATCTGGATAATGTGATTGTTGATGGTGAATTGCGCGCTGACAAACTTCTCTTCTCCGAATCGCAGAGCCGCTTGCTGGTGACCGTACGCGCCGAAAACCGCGACCGCTTCGAAACGCTTTTCGCTGGTCAGGATGCCGCCTGCCTCGGCGAGGTGACCGAGGAGCCGCGAGTGCTCCTGAGCAGGGGCAAGACGACGTTGGTCGACGTTGATATCAATATCCTTAAAGAAGCCTGGCAGGCGCCGCTGAGGGAGCTGTAATCATGGCTAAACAGGTCAGATCCATTATTATTACCGGCAACGGCACCAACTGCGAGCGGGAGGTGGCCAATGCCTGCCGCCTGGCAGGCAGCGAGGTGGCCGACATTGTTCATATAGCCGAACTGCTGAGTGGACGGGTATGTCTTGACGACTACCATTTTCTCAATTTGGCCGGCGGCTTTCTCGATGGCGATGACCTCGGCAGCGCCAAAGCCGGGGCCAACCGCCTGCGTCATGCGTCGGTCAAGGGAAGCGATGAGAATCTGGCTGACCAGTTGTACCGTTTCATTGAGGCCGGCAAGCTGGTCATGGGCGTATGCAACGGCTTCCAGTTGATGGTCAAGATGGGTCTGCTGCCCGCTCACGGCGCTGATTTCCGGACCCAGACCGCGACCCTGTCTCATAATGACAGCGGCCGTTTCGAAGACCGCTGGACCTATCTGAAGGTCGATCCGGCGTCGCCCTGCATTTACACACGAGGGCTTGATGGCGTCTACCTGCCGGTTCGGCATGGCGAAGGCAAGTTCATGGTGCGTTCCGAAGAGGTGCTTGGCCAGATCGAAGCCGGTCACTTGGCTGCGCTCAAGTACTGTGACGCTGACTACGATGCGCCGATCATGGATTATCCGCAGAACCCGAATGGATCGGTCAACGCCATCGCCGGTGTGTGCGACGCAAGTGGGCGGATTTTCGGCCTGATGCCTCATCCCGAAGCCTATGTACATCGCACCCATCATCCCCGCTGGACTCGCGAAGAGACGCTTCCCGAAGAGGGTATGGGGTTGTGGTTGTACCAGAACGCCGTCCAGTTCATCCGCAGCGAACTGTTGTAGTCGGGGTATCTTTTAAAACCGGGGCTGTGTTATAGTTCGCAGGATGTAAACCGTTTGTCTCAGCTGGTTTTTTCCCACTACGACAGGGTTGTGAAACCCAGGGAGTTTGCTTTTCGCATGTTCGACAAATTTGAAGATGAATGCGGCGTATTCGGTATCTTCGGTCATCCCGAGGCCGCCAACCTGACTTATCTCGGGCTTTATGCCCTGCAGCATCGTGGTCAGGAAAGCTGTGGTATTGTCGCATCCGATGGCGCCCGCCTGCGGGCCCACAAGGGGATGGGGCTGGTCGCCGATGTTTTCAAGCACGATTCGGTTTTCGAAACTATTCCCGGCAGCAGCGCCATCGGTCACGTCCGCTATTCGACGGCCGGGGGGAACGATTTCAAGAACTGTCAGCCGATCATGGTCGATTATCATCGCGGCAGCATTGCCGTGGCGCACAACGGCAATCTGGTCAACGCCCAGGAGGTGCGCAACGACCTTGAACGGAAGGGGTCGATTTTCTCCACCATCGCCGATACCGAGGTCATCATTCACCTGCTGGCCCGTTCCGAATGCGATTCCCTGACCGAGCGTATCGCCACCGCGCTGAAGCAGGTCAAAGGGGCCTACAGTCTGGTCTTTCTCACCGAAACCCGGATGGTCGCCGTCCGCGACCCCAACGGTTTCCGGCCGCTGGTGCTCGGCAAGCTCGACGGTGCTTACGTCGTTGCCTCCGAAACATGCGCTCTCGACCTGATCGAGGCTCAGTTTATCCGCGAGATCTTGCCGGGTGAAATGATCCTGATCGACAAGACCGGGCTGCAGTCTTTTTTTCCCTTCGCACAGACCCAGCCGTCTCCCTGCATCTTCGAACACATCTATTTTGCCCGCCCGGACAGCACCATCTTCGACCAGCAGGTTTACCAAGTTCGCAAGGAGTTCGGCCGCATGCTGGCCTGCGAACATCCTGTCGAGGCCGACCTGGTGGTCCCGATCCCTGACTCAGGGGTTCCGGCGGCCATCGGTTATGCCGAGGAATCGGGGATTCCCTTTCAGCTGGGACTGATCCGCAACCATTATGTCGGTCGTACCTTCATCGAGCCGCAGCAGTCGATCCGCCACTTCGGGGTCAAAATCAAGCTCAACCCGGTACGGCATCTTATCGAAGGGAAGCGGGTGGTGATTATCGACGATTCCATCGTTCGTGGCACCACCGCGCGCAAGATCATCAAGATGATCCGCAATGCCGGAGCCAGGGAGGTGCATGTGCGCATTTCCAGCCCTCCGACCAGCTATCCCTGTTATTACGGCATCAATACTCCGACTCGCAAGGAACTGATCTCGTCGTCGCATTCGGTGGAAGAAATCAACCGCTACATCACCTCGGACACCCTGGGCTATCTTTCCATCGAGGGGATGCATTCCGCTGCCGGTGCACCGATCGTTGACAACGTCAAGGGTTATTGCGATGCCTGTTTCAGCGGCAAGTACCCGGTGCGGTTTCCCCGGCTGAAGGACGACACCCAGTTGGGCTTGTTTTAGGAACCTGTTGAGCTGAATATGAGTTGACCGCCTGACTCGGGCTTTCGCTCATCAAAATATATTTTTCTGGAGGATTTTCATGACCCAGGTGGAGAGAGACGAACTGATGCAGATTATCCGGGAGCTTTCCTACGAGCAAAGGGATGTCACCCTGGCTTCCGGTCGCAAGAGCAATTTCTATTTTGACGGTAAACAGACTACTCTGCATGCTCGCGGTGGCCTGCTGGTGGGCAAGGCTTTTTACCAGGAAGTCAAGCAGTTCGAAGGTCCGATCCACGGCGTTGGTGGACTGACCATGGGGGCCGACCCGATCGCCACCGCCACCTCTATTGCCGCCGAACTCGCTGGTGATCCGATGGCGGCGTTCATTATTCGTAAAGAGCCCAAGGGGCATGGTACCGGTCAATGGCTCGAAGGGCGCAAGAACTTGCCGCCGGGGTCACGGGTGGTGATAGTCGAGGATGTTACCACGACTGGTGGCTCGTCGATCAAAGCCGTCGAACGGGCTCGCCAGGAAGGTCTCGAAGTCATCGGTATCGTCACTCTGGTCGATCGCGAGGAAGGTGCTCGAGATAACATCGAGGGGGCGGGAGTACCCTTGCGGGCCGTTTTTACCCGCACCCAGGTGGTTGGCAAGTAACTGTAGTATAAAACCCAGTGCACACCAAGGGACGCCGTCTGGCGTCCCTTTTTTTATGTGATTCAGAACCCCGTTCTCATAACGGGGTCAGAGACCTTTGGCTTTGCCAAAAGCTGGAACGTGCCGAGACTGGAAGCTTTCCCCTCCCCTGGGTAAAGGCGGTCGAGCAAAGCTCAGATGTATTTTTCCACTAGTTCTTCGATGATTTCGCCGATGGTGGTGCGTTGCCTGGCGGCAGCGATTTTAAGCCTCAGGTGCAGGTCTTCGCGGATGTTGGCGGTTAAACGGATATCCCCCTCGGGAACCAGTCCGGAGCCGCGGCGGGGAGAGGGGAGGGCTGCGGCGGTTTTTTTTGCCGGGGCTTTTTTCTTCGCCGCAGGCGTAGATTTTTTGAGCGCGGCGGCCGGTTTTGGTTGCGGCGTTTTCTTAGGCTTAGTTTTTTTCGGGACGGGTTTGAGCTTTTCCGGAAGGCCGAACAGGGCCATCTGATTTTCGATATCGGTTTTTTCCTTGGACATGAGTTGGCCCCGCATCGTGGTCTGTGAGCCACAATAATGACATACTTACCTGTGCGGGTAAACTGGATTTAAAGGCCTTGCCGATTTTGATAAAAAAAGAGCCGGCGAATCAGCCGGCTCTGGTTGCTTTAATGCGCTACTCTCCCCAGAATTTCCACCACTTGCGCCGGTGTTCTTCGCGTTGCGCCTGGCCCTGTTCAGAACCTTTGCCAAGCTCTTTCTGCTCTTGTTCCAGCTTTTTTTTCTGTTGTTTTTCCAGTCCTTTGAGCTTGTCGTCTTTGCCTTGGTCGGATGAGTGTTCTTCATTCTCGTAGCGTTCGCGGTACTGCTCCTTTTTTTCTTTCATCTCGCGCGTTTTATCTTCAGGGGCATGCTCGCGTTCGCGCATTTGGGTCTCTTGCTCCATCCGTTCCCGGTATTTTTCACTGTTGAGATCGTTGGATGACTTCTGCTTCTGCATTTCCAAGGCTTGACCCATTCCCTGGCCCTGGCCGGACCTGCCGCTCGGGTTACCGCCTTTGCCGGCCAGCGCCGTGCCGCATAGTGCCAATGAAAGGGTGATTGCACAGGATAGACATTGGATCGTTGTCGTCTTTTTCGGGTTCATTCTATTGCTCCTTCCGGTTCGCATCACTTCTGATTAGCATGCAGGCAGAGGCCTGTGACGTAATGACGCAAGCCTTGCCATAAGCGCCTGTTTACCTGCTCTTTTGCACTATGTAGTGAACGGCGGCGGTGACGTCGCTGTCGGACAGGTCGGCGTGGCCGCCGCGGGCGGGCATGAGGCCCCGCTGCCCTTTGTAGCCGTTGAGCGAATGCTCAATCATTACATCGATGCCCTGGGTAATGGCTGTGGTCCATTCTCTCTTGTTGCCGGTCTGTGGAGCCCCGGCCAGGCCCCGGTCATGACAGGCGGCGCAACGCTGGCCATAGACCTTTTCGCCTTGGGCCAGATCCACCTTTGAGCTTCCCTGGTCGGCAACTCCATCGTTTTTGTCACATCCTGTCGCCAGAAGCAGGGTCGTACAAAACAGGATGATCCAGAAATGCAATCTCATCTATCCTCCCCGTGTTGTGATTGTGAATGCTTTCGGCTTTATTGCCTTTGGGCTGCGTGTAATTATGATGCTTTCGCAAAAAGTCTTGAGATGGCTAAGTAAAAAATTTCGACCTACAAGGGCTGGTGATTTTTCAGGGGCGAAGGCCTACATCAGGTAGGTCGAGGTCCTGAAAAAGTTCCGTAATGCCGTAGAGCGGACTTTTTACGATGCCATCTATTATAGCTCAGGAAATAATCTCCGCAAGGTTGCCGTACAATCGTTGATTTTACGCATGCTGCGTGAAAAAATCGAAAATTTCCTGCGCAATAAAAAAAACATGATAGAATGTAAATATTTGATAATTCCCGATTAGTGTTGCGTTCGCCTTTCGGGGAGCTTGTTCAGATTTTTGGAGGGTACGCCTTGCAGGCCAGTTCTATTGATATGGATATCCACGATCTTGATATCAAGGTTTTGTTTAAGGTTCTCTATACCCTCAATATCACCCGCCATCATGTTGCGTCATACCCGGCAAACCACCCCATCATCGAAACCTCGGCGACTCAGCTTCTAGACCTGCTGCAGCAACTCTTCAAACTCAGCGATCGGATTTCCCTCGGTATTGCCCGCGACGTCATTCTAGTTGGCAGTGATGCTATAGAGCGTGGCAACGCGGTTTTTAAGGACCTGGCTAATGGCCTGTTCGATTCAGGTGTTGCTTCCCTGGTTTTCACTCGACAAGTTACCCTGCAGGACCTTGTGCATTTCTGCCAGATCCTCGGCGGCAAGCGTAAGGATCTGAATGAACAAGGCGGAATTCCGGAAATTCTCGCTTTGGCCGGAGTTCGCGGCATAGAGGCGAAAGGGATCGATTATGACGCTTTTCATTCGACCGAGTTGTTGCGGATTCGGGCTTCATTTGATATCGATACCGGCGAACCGGAGCGTGGATTATGGGAGGATTTCGTCGGTGGCCTGATGGACGGAACCCTTGACCCTGTGGGTAGCGACTATGCCGGCAATGACACCCTCAACCCCCAGGTTCTCGCCGAAGCTCTGAATCGGCGAAGTGATGAGTACGGTCGGGACGACTGGAGCCGTCAAGCCAGTTATGAGTCGAATATTGTCTCATTCATGAAAAAACTTAACAATGACCAGACTGAAAGCCATCTGCGCAAGGAAACTCTCGAAAAACTTAGTGTTTTCATTGGCAAGCTTAGTCCAGAGGTGCGTAAGCAATTTCTCAATAGCACTTTCCGGTCCTTGGCGACCCGTAAGGACCTGGTCGAGGAGGTTCTCACTAATCTGCAGCATGAAACCCTGCTTGACGTCTTCACTCAGGTCGAAAACAATCAGCTCGTGGTGCCCCAGGGAATCATGACTCTGCTTGAGCAGATGACGTATCAACGGACAGGAAATGAGCATCTGCGCGACGTTGCGGCGGCCCGCAAGGTATCCACGGATGAAATTCAAGACCGCCTCAAAATCCTTTTCCATGAAGATGTCCGCGATAATTTTGTTCCCAACGCCTATCAGGAATCCCTCCAGGCGGTGGCAACCACGATGACGGGTGCGCTTCCACTGAATCGTCAGATCGAAGAGCTGAAGGGGTCGTTGGCCACCCATTTTGTAGAAAACCAGGTCTGCTCTATTATCCTCGAATTGATTGAAACGATTGATCCCGACGAGGAGCAGGCGCTTTCAATGAATCGCAACCTGATGGACCTGCTGGTCTATTTTCTGGAAACTGGTGATTACGGGGCCCTTGCCCAGGCTCACGAACGGCTGCTCGGGTTTGATCATGACTCTTCGCCTTTCACCCTGCCGATAGCCAACGAGGCCCTGCTGTTTTTTTCATCTCCGGCGATCGTCGCTGAAGTGCTTGGCGG
>JAQYWA010000320.1 GCA_030145265.1 Desulfuromonas sp.
ATTGAGGATCTGGAGCTGGTCGTAGTTGGCACCGACGGTCGCGGTACGCCGATTCTGCTGCGGGATCTGGCTAATGTGAAGATAGGGCCGGAGCTGCGGCGTGGACTGGCGGAATTGGACGGGCAGGGCGAAGCCGTCGGCGGGATCGTGGTCATGCGTTTCGGTGAAAATGCCCTGCAGACCATTGAAAATGTTAAGAAAAAGCTCGAGGGTCTGCAGGCGGGTTTACCCGAAGGGGTCCGTATCAAGACGGTTTATGACCGTAGCGGATTGATTGAGCGGGCGGTTTCAACCCTTAAGGAGAAGCTGCTCGAAGAAAGCATTGTGGTCGCGCTGGTCACCGCGCTCTTCCTGTTTCACCTGCCGAGTGCCCTGGTGGCCATCTTCACCCTGCCGGTGGCCATTCTGATGGCCTTTATGGTCATGCACGCGCAGGGGATCAACGCCAATATCATGAGTCTGGGCGGCATTGCCATCGCCATCGGGGCGATGATCGATGCGGCGATCATCATGATCGAAAACACGCACAAGCACCTTGAGCGCGATCAGGGGAAGAAGCCGCACTGGGAAATCATTCTCGCGTCCGCGAAGGAGGTAGGTCCGACCCTCTTTTTCTCGCTGCTGGTGATAACCGTTTCCTTCATCCCGGTATTTACCCTGGAGGGACAATCCGGGCGCCTGTTCAAACCGCTGGCTTTTACCAAAACCTACTCGATGGCCGCCGCGGCGCTCCTTTCGGTGACCCTCGTGCCGATCCTGATGGGCTGGTTTATTCGCGGCAAGATCAAACCCGAACACGCCAATCCAGTCAACCGCATCCTGATTCGCCTTTACCATCCCGTCGTCGATTTTGTCCTGCGCTGGCGCAAAATGACGCTGGTGGTGGCCCTGCTGCTGGTCTGTTCGATCTGGTATCCTCTGCACAAGATGGGCAGCGAGTTCATGCCTCCTCTGTACGAGGGAGACCTGCTCTATATGCCGACCACCATGCCCGGCATCTCGATCACCAAGGCCAGGGAGTTGCTGCAGCAGACCGACCGGATCATTGCCAGTTTCCCTGAGGTCCATCGCACTTTCGGCAAGATTGGCCGGGCCGAAACGGCCACCGACCCGGCGCCCCTGTCGATGCTGGAAACCACCATCATGCTCAAGCCCAAAGATGAATGGCGTACCGTTCCAACGATGCGGTTCTATACCGGTTGGCCGGGATGGACCGAGTGGCTTAAGAAACCGCTGCGCCTGGTCTGGCCTGAGAACAAGCCGATCTCGGTGGAACAGCTTACTGAAGAATTGAATAACGCCATTCAGTTCCCCGGTTTGACCAATGCCTGGACCATGCCGATCAAAACCCGCATCGACATGCTCTCGACCGGCATCAAAACTCCGGTCGGCATCAAGATCATGGGGGATGACCTGCAAACCCTGAGCGATCTCGGTGAGCAGGTTGAAGCCCTGGTGCGGACTCTGCCCGGTACCCTCAGCGCCTTCTCCGAGCGGGTGGTGGGCGGCAATTATCTCGACTTCACCATCGACCGGGCCGCAATTGCCCGCTATGGGCTGACTGTTGCTGAGGTGCAGGACATCATTCAGGCGGCCATCGGCGGCATGAACGTCACCCAGACGGTTGAAGGGCTGGAACGCTACCCGGTCAACATCCGTTACATGCGGGATTACCGCAACGATCTGCCGTCACTCAATCGGGTGCTGGTGCCACTCAAGGACGGCAAGCACGTGCCGATTTCGCAGCTCGCCCATATCGAAATCAAGAAAGGTCCCCCCGGCATCAAAAGTGAGAATGCCCGCCGCACCGCCTGGGTCTATGTGGATTTGCGGGGTATTGATGTCGGCACCTATGTGAAAAATGCCCAGCAGGCGGTGACTGAACAGATCACGCTGCCTGAAGGTTACAGTATCGTCTGGAGCGGTCAGTTCGAGTACATGGAGGCGGCTAAAAAACGTTTCAAGGTGATCATTCCGCTGACCGTCCTGATCATCTTCGTCATCATTTATGTGAGCACCAAGTCGGTCACCAAGACAGCGATCGTCTTTCTCGCAGTGCCGTTTTCGCTGGTCGGAGCCTTCTGGTTCCTCTATCTGCTCGACTACAACACGTCGGTGGCGGTCTGGGTTGGGGTGATTGCTTTGGCTGGGCTCGATGCCGAGACCGGGGTGGTCATGCTGCTCTATCTCGACCTGGCTCACAAGCTCTGGGGGGACAACGACCGGATGTTGAATCGAGGTGATCTGGTGCAGGCGATTCACCACGGGGCGGTCAAGCGGATCCGGCCTAAAATCATGACCATCGCCGTTATTATCGCCGGTCTGCTGCCGATCATGTGGAGTCACGGCGCCGGGGCGGATGTCATGAAACGCATCGCCGCGCCAATGGTCGGCGGAGTGGTGACATCCGGCATCATGGAGCTGATGGTTTACCCGGTAATTTACTATATTTGGCGTGGGCGTAAGCTCGACAAGTCGCTGGTAGCGACAACCCAGGAAGAATTGCATGAAACGTAAAAACGTAATATGATGATTAAGGTAGACAGTGGCGGGCACGGTGCCCGATTTCACCAACAAGGAGAATATTATGAACAAGCGGATTATCGTTATGCTGGCAGCCCTGTTTATTGCTTCCCTGCCGTTAACGGCAGCTGCTATGGACCACATGAGTCACGACAAAATGGAACATAGTAGTACGGAGCAAAAGGAAATGGATCACAAGAGCATGGATCACATGGGTCACGACAAGATGGAGCATGGTGGCATGTCCATGGCTGGGAGTATTATCATGCTTGGTGAGCAGGAAATCGATGGCGTCGAAGCGATGGTCCATCTCAAGGACGTCAAGGAAGCCATGGGTAAAATGGGCATGCCGCAGACCCATCACTTCATGGTCATGTTCGTTGACACTTCCTCTGGCGAACCCGTT
>JAQYWA010000321.1 GCA_030145265.1 Desulfuromonas sp.
GGGTGGCTGCCGAGTTTCAATCCATGGCGAAAGGCATTCAGAGCCTGCCGTTTGTGCCCGGCGGCGAGAAATATACGACCCAGATTGAGATAGAGAACCGGCATCGGCAGGGTGCTTTCGATCGCTTCTTTACAGAGGGAGAGTGCCTGGCTGTATTCTTTGCGCTCTTTTGCCAGGCAGTAGGCAAAGTAGGAGGTGAGCAGAGGGCTTTTCCGCTCTTTGATCACCTTTTCAAAGTGGACCAGCGCAATCAGGGTGTTGCCGTTGTCTGCTTCACGGATGGCCTGTTCGGCCAGGGCTCCTGCTTCTTCTGCAGTCATCATTTACTCCATCTTTGAATTGCGCCAAGGGGCAGTGACCAAAAACGTTAGTTGGGTCAGGGCGTTTCACCGCTCTGGCGGGGTGTTGGGCAGTTGGAAAATCATCAGGGCGGCTTGTTTGAGGCTGTGTCTGGTGATTTGGGCTGTATGCGGATTATTTGAAGAGCAGGAACTGTGCCCTTAAGCACAAAAAGGCTCCGGCGAGGATTCACCGGAGCTTTAAGGGGGCTTAGTCTTGGTTTTTTCCCTGGGCGTGAAGCTGCTGGTACAGCCGGAGCGACATCCAGCCGATCAGCAGCACTCCCGCCATCAGCACGGACCAGAGCAGCCAGGTTTTCCAGGGAAACGGTGGTGGGGTGGGGAGCAGTTTGCCTTTTCCCCCGAGGGGAAACTGCGGCCCCGGTTCAGTTTTCGCTGGTAGCAGGTTGTTTTCGGCCGAGGCGGCGGCGTTTTGCAGTAACGCCTCAACGGAAAATCGGGCTGGTTCGATGTCCCGGCTGCCATAGGCCAGCAGGAAGGGGCCGTCGCCCAGGCCAGAAAGACCAGTCGGGCCGGCTGCCAGCCGAATTCCAGTTGCGGGGCCGAGCGGAGCGTCGTTTCGCTGCCGTCGATGGTCAAGGTCCAGTAGCGGGACGTTGTCGGTGTGACAATTATGGCGGGATTGGACACCGACTTGCCGTCGACCTGGAGGTTGTAGGCCAGGCCCCGCCAGTGCTCCCGCTTTGAGGCGCTTGCCGAATCCCCCGATGACAGCCGGGCTGCGGCCAGGCTGTTGGTTTCCGCCAGCCGGATTTGAATTCTGTCGACCGGCAGAAAACCTTCCAGGTCGGCCAGGTAGACCTGCGCCAGACCGGCGACGGGCATCGACTTGATCTTGAGCCAGCGCCTCGGCGGCTGGCTGGTTGTGGTGCTCTGGTGGGCCAGGGCTATGACGTTCGACACTTCTGCGGGAGGCCGGTTGTCGGGCCAGGAGATGCGCAGGTAACGGGCGTTGGGACGAGGCAGTTCAACTCTGCTGCGGTCAAGCTGGTATCCCTGGTAGCTCAGGCTGGCCACGGCCGCGGTTGCCAGGGGCCGCCAGGCACGCAGGTCATCGCTGGTTTCGATCTTGAGTTCTCCGAGAAAATCTTCGCCCCGGTCGGCCCAGGCCAGTTCCAGGGCATCAATGGGCCGGTTCAGGCTGCCGCCATCGACCAGGTAGGCGCGGATTGGCCCGGTTGCGGTGGATTCCTTCGGCTCGGCCGCGCGGACATCGATGATGGTGCCTTGCGGATTGCGTTCCACATGGATGGAAAGGTTGCCGTCGATCGCCCCCGTCTCGCCACGGATTGGAAAGAACGGCAATTCCGCCGTCACCACATCCTTGCGGACGCTGGTGTTCTCAGGGCGGCGCAGGGCGTGGGGAACCACCTGGCCGGCGGCATTGAAGACCCGGAGGTCGCCCAGGTCGCGCCGGGTGAGGGTCTGGTACACCTCGAGGGGGAGTTCCAGTTGGTAAAACGCATGCTGCCCCGTGACTTCCAGTTTCGCCCCGTAGGCAAACATTTCCGCCGCCGGTACTGCCGCATTCGCCGGGGCCCCGGCCAGAACCAACCATAGCAGCCCTGCAGGAAAGGTTTTCATGCCGTCTCCTGTTCTTTCTGGGGTCGAGGGGGGAGCGGTGCCAGGTATCCGATGACCAGGCAGAGCACCCCGACCCCGATAAACGAAACAATCCGTTCGACGGTAATGGTGTTGGACAGATCAAAAAAGAAGAGCTTGACGATCACCACACCGATCAGGCCGGCGCCGACCATCCAGATCATGTGGACCCCTTTGCGGGCAGCCCAGAGCATGACCACCAGGGCGCTGAGGGTCCAGAAGATGGAGACTGAGGTCTGCACCAGGTCGGAGGTGATCATGGCTCGCAGGTTGAAGCGGACGCCGCCCCAGTAATGCAGGGTGCGGATCAGTATAGCGTTGAACCAGAAAAAGACCGTTGCCCCGGCGATGACAATCCGCATCCTGCGATCCAGGCCCAGCGGCTGGATCTCCAGCTTCATCACCATGACGAGCAGCCAGAAGCCGATGGCCAGCAGTACGAAGGCCTGGGCCAGGTCGAGGGGGTTGAGCAGCGGAAGATAAGTCAGCGGCCAGGGATTCCCCTTGCTGGCCAGGTTGGTGGCCAGCGAGCCGAGCCAGAGATAGACGACCACCGGCGCCAGCGCATGGTACAGGTAGGTGCGCTGGAATGCGCTGAGCGGCCAGATGAAGGCATTCCAGAGTCGGCTCAGCCCCAGCACGAAGAGGGCCGGCACCACGCCGAGCACCACCAGCGGCCAGACCCCGCCGCCGCGGATCCAGTGATCGGTCCACCAGGTGGCTTCCCAGGTGGTCAGGGCGACCAGCACCAGCAGCAGCCCTAGGTGCAGATATTTCAGATAGTGCGCCAGTTCGCTCTGCTCGTCCCGGCGCAGCAGCGCGTAATGGACCAGAAAGGCCAGCGGCCAGGCCAGCCAGCCGCCGTGGATCGACGGGTGCCGGTGAAATTCAACCAGCGAAAACGCGGCGCCGACGAGCATGACCGGCAGCAGCCCCTTGTAGACGTGCTTGAGGTATTCCCAGCG
>JAQYWA010000322.1 GCA_030145265.1 Desulfuromonas sp.
CACCAGAGGGTAATTCCTGGTAGCGTAGAAACGCCCCAAGGAAAAGTGCGCAGATTGCCGCCAGAAAATCACCTGCGGCTAAAAATGCTAAGGGTCTGAGCATCGGCAGTCCTTACTTCTTCATTTCTTTCAACAGTTGCCGCGCACGATCCTGTTCAGCGCCAGCGCCCATCCCGACCACTAGCTCTAGAGATTCAGTCGCTTCTGCCAATCTACCGGTGGCCATCTGCGCCTGAGCCAGGTGCAGGCGAACCGCCGGAACCTTGGGCAGCATTGAGGCCGCCTGGTCAAGGGTTTTAAGAGCTTCGTCGGTACGGCCATTTTTCAGCAACGAATAACCGAGCGTATCCATGATTCCCGGGTTAGTCGGCTCATTCCGGAACGCTTTCATGGCCAACGCCAGGGATTCTTCATAGCTGCCGTAATTGTCCGCATAGAGATATGCCAGATTGTTGAGCGCCGGAGTGTACCCCTGATCTTTTTCAAGGATCTCCCGGTACAGATCCACGGCCTTGCGCTTGTTGCCGAGGCTATCGTAGGTTGAAGCAACAGCAAACAGCGCTGGGACATGGTGCGGGTTTTTCTTGAGAACCTCGTCAAAGATCCGAAGGGCCTGGTCGGACTTGTCGTGCCCCAGGTAAAAGGAACCCAGGCGCATATTCAGGGGCAAGGGATCAGCAACAACCGACACCCCCCTCTTGAGTGCCGCTTCAGCACGAACCAACTCCCCCTGCCGCTCGTGAATTAACGCCAGCAAGGAATACCCGATTACCGAGTCGGGACGAGCGGCAATCTGCCCTTCAGCCATGGACAGGGCATCGGCAACATTTCCCTGCTGCAACCGGGCGGCAACCTTCAGGGGCAGGCCGCCCCCAGGCTTGACTTTCTCCAATGCCTCAAAAACGTTATCCGCTCCAGGGATATCTCCGCGGGACAAGAGCACCTTGCCCCACGACTCAAGGATTTCTGGATTTTCTGGATGGGCAGCAAACGCCGCCTCAAGCACCTGCTGAGCCTCCTCGAGAGTAGAGTTCCGGGACAGGAACGCAGCATAGGCCAAGTAACCACCGGGCTCCTCGGTTTGCCTGGCACGCTCGTAGGTGGCCGCGGCATTCCTGCCATCTTCCATGACCTCATACAGGGTCGCGAGGGACAGCAGTGCTCTCAGGTTTTTGGGGTCAACAGCCAACAGGGAACGGTATTCATCTACCGCCTTGTCCCGGGCAGAGGTAGACAGGTAGTAGCTGGCCAGATTGAAATAGGGGGCAGCATAATCCGGCTTGACCTGCTTGGCTTTCTGGAGCGCCTCAACAGCCAGATCGATCTTCTTCTGGGCAAAATACGAAGCGGCCAGATAATTATACACCAGGGCATCCGCCGGGGTACCGGCCAGTCCCCCGGTCAGCACCTGTACAGCGCCGGAGTAATTCTCCTGACGCAGATACAGCGCCGCCAACAGAAGCCTCGTGTTGAGCACTTCGGGAGCGGCAGCAAGGGCCTTGACCAACTCGGTCTCGGCCTGCTCCGGAGCCCCCGTGGACAGGTTAAACAAGCCCTTTTTCAGGTGGGCATCGGCCAACGACGGGTCAATTTCGATCGCCTTATCCAGACTGGACATGGCGAGATCGAAGTTGCCTTTTGCCAGGTAGGCGCTGCCGAGAATGTTGTAGGCCAAACCGTTGCGCGCATCATATTGCAGCGACTTGGTCACTTCAGCGATGCAGTCATCCAAGCGTTGCTGCTTGAGGAGAGTCATCGCCACCATGAGTCTCGACTGGGCGTGTGAAGGCTGCAGGTCAAGAGCCTTTTGGAACTGGTTCAGCGCCTGTTCATACTGCTCAATCTTGTACTCGGCGAGCCCGGTGAAATAGAAACCGATCAGGTCCGGCATCGTTTTCAGGGAGTTCCGCAACTCAACCAAGGCATTTTCATAATCCCCCTTGAGGTACAACGACATGCCTATAAGACGGTTACCCGCTGGATGATCCGGAAACTTGCTGAGCAGATCCATTGCCAGCGCGTCTACCGTCTGCAGGTCGCCACTGTCCAGCGCAAAGAGCCCGGCCAGGTATATGGCGCCAATGTCCGCGGGATCAATTTCTATTATTTTACGATAGTGGCCAAGTGCGGCTTCCCGGTTTCCCTGCGAGGCCTCAATTCGAGCCAAAAGAAAATAAGCACCTTTCAGCCTGGGCGCCTGGCCGATGGTCTCCTCGATCAGAGTTCTGGCTTCGCTTAGTCGTTGTGAAAAGAAAAAAACCCGGGACAAATCGAGCCGTGCGGATGAGTTGGCTGGATCCAGCACAAGAGCTTCGCGAAAATGTTTCTCCGCCTGCCCCCAGTGCTCCTTGATCGCATAACTGCGCCCGAGAGACTCGAATGCCTTGGAGGATTTATTTCCAAGTTCAATGTAACGCTTTGCACCGTCAATCGCATCGTCCGGCCGCCCGGTAGCATTCTGAACGTCAGCCAACCTCAGCAGCACCTCGACATTGGCCGGATCCTGCAGTTGAACTTTCCTGAATTCCTTTTCCGCCTTCTCGTACTTGTCCGTTTCAAGGTAAGCAATACCGAGTTGGAACCTGGCCTCGGAATAATTGGGATCTTTATCCAGGGCATTTTTGTACAAAACAACCGCCCCATTGAAGTTGCCCTGCCGGCTCAACTCGACCCCTTCCTGCAACAACTCTTCCTTGGACTGATTCTTACATCCGCCCACCAGAACCAGGAGAAAACACAACCACAACAACTTCTTGTTCAATTCCAATCCCTCCCTAAAAAGCAGAGATACGTCATCAGATAGCCGACCTAGGCGTTTGAATTTTTTCAATTAAGCGATTTGTATAAGTTGGGTTTGTACACATTTTCAGGCCAGCAGAGAAACAGCCCGGAATGGAGTCGGACAACACCAGCAACAGCCAAGC
>JAQYWA010000323.1 GCA_030145265.1 Desulfuromonas sp.
AAAAACTCGCTGCGCTCAGACATTTGCCCGTCTGTTTCGCAAAACGCCCACGTAGCGAAGGCGGCGTCACACGGGAAGGGGTGATGGGCGGCGGCGAAGGGGGAGATGTACGTATTATTTAAGTTTGTCGAGAAATTCGACGATCAGGGGGGTGAACTTGTCCGGTTCGACCAGGAACGAGTCGTGGCCGTAGTCGGAGTCGATCAGGTGATAGGCAACCGGCTTGTCGAGCTTTTGCAGTACCTTTACCACTTCCTCGGTCTGGGACGGGGCGTAAAGCCAGTCGGAAGTGAAGGCGAACCACAGGGACGGACACTGCAGGTTGTCTAAGGCCTCCTCCATGCTGTCGAAGTTCCACGACACGTCGTACAGGTCGAGAGCCTTGGCCAGGTAGAGGAAGGAGTTGGTGTCGAAGCGATCGACGAAGCTCGCGCCGTTGTAGGCGAGGTAGCGCTCAATCTCGAACTGGCCGAAGAAATCGAACATGCCGTCGCGGGCCGAAAAGCGCCGGCCGAACTTGAGGTGCATCGACGTATCGGAGAGGAAGGAGATATGTCCTACCGCTCGGGCCAGGGCCAGGCCGTCGGCGGGGGGATGTTCGGGCTTGTAGTTCCCCTTTTTCCACATCGGGTCGCTGAAGATCGCCTGCCGGGCCAGGGCGTTGAGGGCGATGGCCATCGGCGAGGTGCGGCCGGTGCCGGCGATGGGGATGACCGAGCGGACCATGTCGGGGTAGAGCAGGCCCCATTCAACGGCCTGCATGGCACCCATACTGCCGCCGATGACGGTGACCAGTGAATCGATGCCGAGTCGATCGAAGAGCAGCTTCTGGGCCCGCACCATGTCGCGGACCATGACTACCGGGAAACTCAGGTTGTAGGACTTGCCGGTGCGCGGGTTGAGGCTGGCCGGTCCGGTCGATCCTTTGCAGGAGCCGATGACGTTGGAGCAGAGGACAAAGTAGCGGTCGGTATCGAGCACCTTGCCGGGGCCGATCATGTCGTCCCACCAGCCCGGCTTGCGGTCTTCCGGAGTGTTTTTGCCGGCGGCATGGGCGTCGCCGGTCCAGGCGTGGGTGACCAGGATGACGTTGGAGCGGTCGCTGTTGAGGGTGCCGTAGGTTTCGTAGGCGAGGGTGAGCGGGCCGAGCAGGCGGCCGCTCTCCAGCTGCAATTCGACATCGAACTTGGCGTATTCGGTTGTGACGATACCCACGCTGGCGCTCAAATCAGCAATACTCCCAAAAAGAAAAGGCCCCTCCCGCAGTGACGGGTAGGGGCCTTTGATTGCTGGTAAAAATACCTCGCGGGCTCCGTCCCCATCTTTCCCCGCCATCGGCAAGGAAGGATTTAGCACCTGGCATCCGCGATCGCATGACGACGGGGACCGGTTGCTGTGGCTTCGCAGGGCCTTTCCCTCCACCACTCTTGATAAAGACGTTGTGCTATGCGGTTGTAGGGGTGAATTTAATAAAAAGCCGCCCCTTTGTCAAACGGATTCCAGCGCCGCGGCAAAGTCGTCCCAGAGATCCTCCACGTCTTCGATGCCGACGGAGATCCGCAGCAGGGTTTCGTGGATGCCGAGCCGCAGCTTGGTTTCGGCGGGGATGGCGGCGTGGGACATGGACCAGCAGTGGGTGAGGATGGTTTCCACTCCGCCGAGGCTGGGGGCGATGATCGGCAGTTTGACCCGCTGCAGCAGCGGCTCGATCGCCTGCTTGTCCTTCAGCTCAAAGGAGAGCACCGCCCCGGCGCCACTGGCCTGGGAGGAGTGCAGCGCTCTGGCGGTGAAGTCCGCCAGTCCAGGATACCAGACTTTGGCCACCGCCGGGTGAGCCTGCAGCCGTTCGGCGAGTGCCTGGGCCGATTGCTGGGCCGTCTCGAGGCGTAGCTTCAGGGTCTTGATGCCGCGGGAGAGCAGAAACGAGTCGAACGGGGCCAGCACCGCGCCGAAGGCGTTCTGGAACTGTTTCAACCGCCTGGCCAGCTCCGGGTCGGCGGTGGTGATCAGGCCGGCCATCAGGTCGCTGTGACCGCCGAGAAATTTGGTGCCGCTGTGGATGACCACGTCGATACCGAGGTCGAGCGGACGCTGCAGCAGCGGGGTCATGAAGGTATTGTCCAGCAGGGTGAGCAGGCCCCGGTCGCGGGCTATCTGCGCCACCGCGCGGATGTCGGTGATGTTGAACAGGGGGTTTGACGGCGTTTCGAGGAAGATCGCCCGGGTCGCCGGGGTGATGGCGTCTTCGATCTGCTGCAGGTCGGTGATGTCGACGAAGCTGGTGGTGATGCCCTGGTCGGGAAGGATCATGCTCAGATAGCGCCAGCTGCCGCCGTAGAGGTCGTTGGGGGCGATCAGGTGGTCGCCGCTCTTGAGCAGGGCCAGGGCGCTGCCGACCGCCGCCATCCCGGTGGCATAGGCGAAGCCGCGCACCCCGCCTTCGAGCAGGGCGATGGCGTCCTCGACCTGTTGCCGGCTCGGGTTGCCGCTGCGGGCGTAGTCGTATTCTCCCGGCTGGCCGCCGGTGTGGTGGTAGGTCGAGGCCTGGTAGATGGGAACCGTCGAGGCCCCGGTGGCCGGGTCGCGGTCGATCCCCTGGTGAACCAGCAGGGTGGCGGGACGATAGGTTTTGTCAGCCATGGGGTAAGTCCTTTGGATGAGGGGTGAGGCGTGAGGAGAATGGGGGGAAGGGACTGAGGCTTTCGCCGCTTCTCCCCTCACTCTTTACGCCTCACGGGTCTTCAGGCCAACGCCTGTTCCAAATCGGCGATGATGTCGCAGACGCTTTCGATGCCGACCGACAGCCGCAGCAGTGATTCGCAGACGCCGAGGCGCAGCCGTTCGGCTTCGGGAATGTCGGCGTGGGTCTGCACGGCCGGCAGGGTCATCAGCGACTCGACCCCGCCGAGGCTTTCGGCGAAGGA
>JAQYWA010000324.1 GCA_030145265.1 Desulfuromonas sp.
TCTCCAACAACATGAACAAACAAAAAGCCCGGTTGATTACTCAACCGGGCGTTTATGTTTGTTGGTGCCGAAGGGGAGACTCGAACTCCCACGCGCCTACGCGCACTAGACCCTGAACCTAGCGTGTCTACCAATTCCACCACTTCGGCTTGAAGCGAGGCTGTTTATAACAAAAGCCCTGACCCATTGCAACAAAAAAACTCATCATTCATTTTTTTCTACGTAGGCCACGGCAAGTCGCTGCGGGCGCACCACCAGGGTGCGAAACGGATCGGCCAGAACCAAACCGGGGCGTGCCCCCTTGGGTTTGCGGACGGTCCGGCCTTCGGCCACCATCACCTCGACCTTGTGATCGTGCTGCCCTCGCGAATAGCCAGCGGCCAGCGATGCGGCATACAGGATATCTTCTTCCGGAATGTCGTTCCGCCCTTCCCGCTTGAGCACCAGGTGACAGCCGGGCAGGTTGTGGGCGTGAAACCAGAGATCGTCCGCGCCGGTCATCTGTTTGCTGACCTGATCGTTGCTGCGGTTGTTGCGGCCCCAGATCATCCGCAGGCCGGAGGGGCTGAGCGTCTGCCGCAGGCCGGCATCGGCCGCAGGTGCGGGCAACTTGCGCGGTGGCCTCGAGGATTCCCTGAGCACCCCGCCGGCCACCAGCTCCTGGCGGAGCGCCTGCAGTTCTGCCGCAGTTTCAGCCTCTTCGATGGCCAGCGCCACCCCGGCCAGCCAATCGAGCTCTTCGCGAGTTTCTTGTCTGCGGCGGGCAATGTGCTCGACCCCACGCTTGCCCTTGCGGTGGCGGCGAAAGCAGGCTTCGGCATTCTCCTGGGGGGAGAGCGCCGGATCGAGGGGAATCGTCACCGGCCCGATCGGCTCGGCAAACCAGTCGTCCACGGTGACCTCAGACAGACCCCGGCGGAGGCGGTACAGGTTGGCCAGCAGCAGATCGCCCAACTGCCGCTGACGGTCGAAATCCTGCCCCCTGGCGGCCTCGGCGGCGATATGGTCAAGGCGTTTTTCCAGCCGCTTGACAGCCTTGCGCACCACCCGCTCAAGCTCCCCTTTGCCGCTGCCGAAAACCGCGTCTTCGGAGGCTTCGCCGTAAAAGGCGTCGGCCGCCTCGGACATGCCGGCAAAGCGTTGCACCTCGGCAATCTCGATAAATTCGGGGAGAAAGGGAGACAACAGCCTGCGCCCCTGCCAGACAAAGCAGCAGGGGCTGCAATCACCGGCCAGCCATTTGTCCCGGAAGCGGCTCAACAGCTGATGCGGAGCTTCTCCGCAAGCAGCCGCAGCCGACAGCTCGGCGGCCAGCACCGGCGTCATCGGCGAAATAGTGTCGAGCAGCCAGCGCTGAAACGGCACCTCGGAGGGGACATCGGGCACAGCCGCAGCCAGGTCGATTCTGGCCTGAGAAGGTGGAGGTTCATAGGGCCGACCGGGAAGAACGGTACGACTCTCGTACTCGTGCCGCTGCAGGGCGTCAACCACCTGCCCTGCCTCATCGAGCAGCATGAGGTTGGCATGACTGCCGAGCAGCTCGGCGACCAGCGTCCAGCGGCTCTCCTCGGCGCCTGAAAAGTGGAGATGAACGATCCGCTCACCGGGCCTGCGCTCGATCGTCAGCAGGCGGTTCAGGCGCGAGCGCAGCAGCTGACAAAAGCGGGGCGGAGCCTGCGGGTTGGGGAGTTTTTTGGCGGTCAGATGCATACGGCTGGCCCGGGGCGCCACCGACAGCAGCAGCCGCAGGTTTTCCCTGCCGGTCCACAGCCGCAGCACCAGCTCGGAGGCCCCAGGCTGATGGATCTGGCTGACCGCCGCACCGCGCAGAACTTCATTCAGCTCACGGGCCACGGCGTCGAGGCTGAGGATATCCATAGACATTATGTGCTACTCGTATCGAAAGTTTCTGTTTGCATCCGCAATCCCTCCAATCGTTACGGTGCATCTTTATCTAACTGCATCTGTTTTGCAAACAGTTTGTCTGCTCTACTCTTACTACCGGCGAACAAGACGAAACAGTCAGCCTTCTCGCAAGACTTGCCCTCTCACTGGACTCCACGCTTCAAGAGGTTTCAGCTACGCTGAATGGTTACCTTTTTCGTTTATATCCGCTGTATTTCTGCTATGATGCCCGTTCTGAGTCGGCACTTAACAAGGAGTATCTCATGAGCAAATCCTGGAAAATCGAAACCCAGGCAGTCCAGGGGACCTACGCGCCCAAACCTACTGAACCGCGCATCCCAGCGATCTGCCAGAGCACGACCTTTAAATATGACAGCGCCGAACATGTGGCCAAGCTCTTTGATCTTGACCTGGCCGACCCTTTTTACACCCGACTTGGCAACCCGACCACCGGGGCTTTTGAGGGGAAAATTACGCTGATGGAAGGGGGCGTCGGCGCCCTGGCGACCTCGTCGGGACAGGCGGCCATCGCCCTGGCGATCATGAACATCTGTCGGTCCGGCCAGCATATCGTCAGTGCCAGCACCCTGTACGGCGGCACCTACTCGCTGTTCGCCAACACCCTGCCCAAGCTCGGCATCGAAGTGAGCTTCGTCCATCCCGAGGCTTCTCTGGATGAAATCAGAAGCCAGTTCCGCCCGGAGACCAAAGCCCTGTTCGCCGAAACCATCGGCAACCCCGGCTTGAATGTTCTCGATTTCGAAAAATTCAGCGCGGTCGCCAAAGCGATGGGGGTGCCGTTGATCATCGACAACACCTTCCCCACCCCGTACCTCTGTCGTCCTCTCGATCACGGCGCCGACATCGTGATCCACTCGGCGACCAAGTACATCGACGGCCACGCTACCAGTCTCGGCGGGGTAATCGTCGACGGCGGCAAGTTTGACTGGACCGGCGGCAAATATCCGGACCTGACCGAACCCGACGCCAGCTATCACGGCCTGCGCTACGTG
>JAQYWA010000325.1 GCA_030145265.1 Desulfuromonas sp.
AGGGGCTAGTAGCTCAGCTGGCTAGAGCACACGACTGATAATCGTGAGGTCGGAGGTTCGAGTCCTCCCTGGCCCACCAGATTGTTGGGGGTGTAGCTCAGTTGGGAGAGCGCCTGCCTTGCACGCAGGAGGCCATCGGTTCGAACCCGGTCACCTCCACCAAGTTCACAACAATCATTCGTTCTTTGACAATTGCATAAGACAAATACGATGTACAAGCACTGACAGCAGAAGTTTGCTGTCAGATGATGTAAAGGTAAAAAATCGTTTCGGAATTAGTATAAGACTTTTTTATGGTCAAGCTACTAAGGGCGTACGGTGGATGCCTTGGCATCGGGAGGCGATGAAGGACGCGGTAAGCTGCGATAAGCTTCGGTGAGCTGCTAAACAAGCTTTGACCCGGAGATTTCCGAATGGGGAAACCCGGCAGGGGTCATACCCTGTCATCATACACTGAATACATAGGTGTATGAGGCGAACGAGGGGAACTGAAACATCTAAGTACCCTCAGGAGAAGAAATCAATTGAGATTCCGTAAGTAGCGGCGAGCGAACGCGGATTAGCCCAAACCGAAGTTACTACGGTGACTTTGGGGTTGTGGGGCCCCGACATGGGATTGACGATAGGTAGCGGAAGGCTCTGGAAAGTGCCGCCATAGTGGGTGATAGCCCCGTATGCGAAACCTTGACTCACTCTAGGGTGTCCCCGAGTACCACGGAACACGTGAAATTCTGTGGGAAGCTGGGAGGACCATCTTCCAAGGCTAAATACTCCCCGATGACCGATAGCGCATAGTACCGTGAGGGAAAGGTGAAAAGAACTCCGATAAGGAGAGTGAAATAGAACCTGAAACCGTACGCTTACAAGCAGTGGGAGCACTATGATCTTCGGATCAGTGTGACCGCGTGCCTTTTGCATAATGAGTCAGCGAGTTACGCTCAGCAGCGAGGTTAAGCCGTTAGGTGGAGCCGTAGCGAAAGCGAGTCTTAATAGGGCGAATTAGTTGCTGGGAGTAGACCCGAAACCGAGTGATCTATCCATGGGCAGGGTGAAAGGAAGGTAACACTTCGTGGAGGCCCGAACCCACTTAGGTTGAAAACTGAGGGGATGACCTGTGGATAGGAGTGAAAGGCTAATCAAACTCGGAGATAGCTGGTTCTCCCCGAAATATATTTAGGTATAGCCTCGTACGAATCGTTCCGGAGGTAGAGCACTGAATGGGCTAGGGGTCTTACCGGATTACCAAACCTAATCAAACTCCGAATGCCGGAAACGTCTATACGGGAGTCAGACTGCGGGTGATAAGGTCCGTAGTCGAGAGGGAAACAACCCAGATCGCCAGCTAAGGTCCCTAAGTCTGTGCTAAGTGGGAAAGGATGTGGGAATGCCTTGACAACCAGGAGGTTGGCTTAGAAGCAGCCACCCTTTAAAGAAAGCGTAATAGCTCACTGGTCAAGTGGTCCTGCGCCGAAGATGTAACGGGGCTCAAGCACAGCACCGAAGCTGCGGATTTGTACCATAAGGTACAAGTGGTAGGGGAGCATTGTAGCAACCGCTGAAGGTCGATCGTAAGGACGGCTGGAGGAACTACAAGAGATTATGCTGACATGAGTAGCGCAAATGCGGGTGAGAAACCCGCACGCCGAAAACCCAAGGTTTCCTCCGTTAAGGTAATCTGCGGAGGGTTAGTCGGCCCCTAAGGCGAGGCCGAAAGGCGTAGTTGATGGGAAACAGGTTAATATTCCTGTACCTTTTGTTACTGCGATGGGGGGACGGAGTAGGGTAGGTCAGCCGGGTGATGGACGTCCCGGTTTAAGCGAGTAGGCGGGAGGGGTAGGCAAATCCGCTCTTCTGTATAACGCTGAGACGTGATGACGAGGGCTTTAAGCCCATAAAGTGATTGATCCCATGCTTCCAAGAAAAGCCTCTAAGCTTCAGGTAACAGAAGACCGTACCGAAAACCGACTCAGGTGGGTAGGCAGAAAATGCTAAGGCGATTGAGATAACTCTGGTTAAGGAACTCGGCAAAATGACACCGTAACTTCGGGAGAAGGTGTGCCCCCATTAGGTGAAGCGATTAACACGCTTAGCTGAAGGGGGTCGCAGAGAAATGGCGGTAGCGACTGTTTACTAAAAACACAGCACTCTGCAAACTCGTAAGAGGAAGTATAGGGTGTGACGCCTGCCCGGTGCCGGAAGGTTAAGGGGATTTGTTAGCGCAAGCGAAGCTTTGAACCGAAGCCCCGGTAAACGGCGGCCGTAACTATAACGGTCCTAAGGTAGCGAAATTCCTTGTCGGGTAAGTTCCGACCTGCACGAATGGCGTAACGACTTCCGCACTGTCTCAACCAGAGACTCAGCGAAATTGAATTATCGGTGAAGATGCCGATTACCCGCGGCAAGACGGAAAGACCCCGTGAACCTTTACTACAGCTTGGCAGTGACGTTCGGGACAGCATGTGTAGGATAGGTGGGAGACTTTGAAGCTGGCACGCTAGTGTCGGTGGAGTCGTCCTTGAAATACCACCCTTGTTCTTTTGGACGTCTAACCTCGGCCCATTATCTGGGTCAGGGACACTGCCTGGTGGGTAGTTTGACTGGGGCGGTCGCCTCCTAAAGAGTAACGGAGGCGCGCGAAGGTTCCCTCAGGCTGATTGGAAACCAGCCGTAGAGTGCAAAGGCATAAGGGAGCTTGACTGCAAGACATACACGTCGAGCAGGTGCGAAAGCAGGTCTTAGTGATCCGGCGGTTCTGCATGGAAGGGCCGTCGCTCAACGGATAAAAGGTACTCCGGGGATAACAGGCTTATCTCCCCCAAGAGTTCACATCGACGGGGAGGTTTGGCACCTCGATGTCGGCTCATCACATCCTGGGGCTGGAGCAGGTCCCAAGGGTTTGGCTGTTCGCCA
>JAQYWA010000326.1 GCA_030145265.1 Desulfuromonas sp.
GTCGTACGCCCTGCTCGCCTTCTGGATGTTCTGGCACACGGTCGGCGGCCACTACACCTTCGCCAATGTCCCCTTCGATTTCATCACCGACCTGTTCGGCTTCGAGCGCAACCATTTTGATCGCATCGGTCATTTTTCGATCGGGTTCTACGCCTACCCGCTGATCGAACTGGTGACCCGCAAGCGCTGGTGCGGACCAGTGCTGGCCAGCTTTCTCGGCGTCTTCTTCATCATGAGCGTCGCCACCGGCTACGAGATCATCGAATGGTAATATGCCGTGGCCGAAGGGGGCGAGGCCGGCATCGAGTTTCTCGGCTCGCAGGGGGACATCTGGGATGCACAGAAAGATATGTTGTCCGATACCCTCGGCGCACTCAGCGTAATCGCCCTGTTTTGGCTGGGACGACCCGTTAATCAACTAAGTGCATAAAAGTTTTTCAGGAGGTTCCCATGCCCGCCGAAACATCGATTCACCACTGCCTGCAGCAGAACTTCGGTTTTTCCGCCTTTCGGCCCGGGCAGAAACAGGTCATCGAGACCCTGCTCGCCGGGCGCTCGGCCCTGTCGATCTTTCCCACCGGCGGCGGCAAGAGCCTGTGCTACCAGCTGCCGGCCCTGCTGCTCGACGGGCTGACCCTGGTCATCTCTCCGCTGATCGCGCTGATGAAGGATCAGGTCGACGCCCTGCAGGCCCAGGGCATCGCCGCCGCCCGCCTCGACTCGAGCATCGGCGCGAATGAGGTGCAATCGATCTACCGGCAGCTGGAGAGCGGCAGCCTGAAACTGCTCTACATCGCCCCCGAACGGCTGGCCAACGAGCGTTTTTTGAACCGCCTGCGCGGGCGCACGATCTCCCTGCTGGCCATCGACGAGGCCCACTGCATTTCCGAATGGGGGCACAACTTCCGTCCTGAGTACATGAAAATCGCCCGTCTCGCCAAAGAGATCGGGGTCGGCCGGGTGCTGGCGCTGACCGCCACTGCCACCCCTTCGGTGGCCGCCGACATCCGCCGCGCCTTCGACATTGTCGATGGGGATGAAATCCGCACCTCCTTTCACCGTCCCAACCTGCACCTGCGGGTAACCCCCTGCCCCGCCCCGCAGCGCCGCCAGCTGCTGCTGCAGCGGCTGCGCGAACAGGCCAGAGGGCCGACCATCGTCTACGTCACCCTGCAGCGCACCGCCGAAGCGGTGGCGAAGTTTCTCGAAGCCGAAGGTCTCGCCGCCAAGGCCTACCACGCCGGGATGCAGAGCGATAAACGCAGCGCGGTGCAGGACGCCTTCATGGCCGGGAATATCCAGGTGGTGGTGGCCACCATCGCCTTCGGCATGGGGATCGACAAAGCCGATATCCGCGCCGTCTACCACTACAACCTGCCCAAAACCCTGGAGAACTACATGCAGGAGATCGGCCGCGCCGGCCGCGACGGGCGCGACTCCCGCTGCGAGATTTTGGCCTGCGCCGACGACCTGACGGTGCTGGCCAACTTCAGCTACGGCGACACGCCCACCCCCGAGGCCTTGCGCAGGCTGGTGGAGCTTCTGCTGGGGCAGGGCGAGGTTTTCGACGTCTCCCTCTACGAACTCTCGGGAGATTTCGACATCCGCCCGCTGGTGATCGCCACCGTCTTCACCTACCTGGAGCTGCAAGGGATACTGCGCTCGACCGGGCCGTTCTACGACGGCTACAAGATCCAATTCAACCGCCCGCAAGAGCAGATTCTGCAGGACTTCGACCCGCAGCGCGTCGCCTTCTTGCAGGCCCTCTTCGCCACCGCCAAAAAGGGGCGCGTCTGGTATCAGCTCACCCCCGGCGAGAGCGCCGCCGAATTGAACGAACCGCGCCAGCGGATCACCGCCGCCGTCAGCTATCTGGAAGAAAAAGGGGACATCCAGGTGCAGGTCACCGGCCTGCGCCACGGCTACCGCCGCCAGAGCGAGGAACTCGATCCCGAAGCGCTCATTGCCGGCCTGCAGGAGACCTTCGCCCGGCGGGAAACCCAGGATATCGCCCGCCTGCGCGAGGTGCTCGCCTACGCCGAGCAGCGCAGCTGCCTGACCAGGCACCTGCTCACCTATTTTGGCGAGGCCATCGATGCCGACTGCGGCGACTGCAGCCGCTGCCGTACCGGCCAAGGAGAGCGCCTCTCCCGCACCGCCCCGCTCGAGCCCGGCCCTGCTGAAGCCGCTATCGCCCGCCGGGTGCAGGACGAAGGCCACCCCGCGCTGAACCATCCCCGCCAGTTGGCCCGTTTTCTCTGCGGCATCACCAGCCCCGCCGCCAACCGCGCCCGCCTCGGCCGCCACACCGATTTCGGGGCCTTGGGGGAGTTTCCTTTCCGCAAAGTGATGGATCTTCTTGCCCCGGGCTCAGATTGACAAATTTTTTAGTTGCCGCGTAGGAGCCTATCCCCTTTAAGCACCGTAGAAAAGCGCCGCCTAATCTGTTAAGATGTTGGCTTTCACCATTCTCTGGAATCTTTTAACCCGAGCAGCAAAGGTATTTTTCATGACTGAACTCGATAAAGCCCTCGAAGCCCTGAACGCAAACCCCGAAGACCCAACAGCTCAATCAGGTTTTTACGGTCTGTTCCTCAACTCGGTATTCTTCGTCCCCATCGGGACCGAGAAGATCAAGTCCGATGACGAGAGCTCGGAAAAGGAAGTCGAGCTACCGTTGATCATCGAAAATGAAGGCACCGACTTTCTGGTTTTTTTCGATGAGCAGCAGCGTCTGAACGATTGGGCCGACAAGGTGGCGCCCTGCGCGCAGATGCCGGGGCATGTAATCGCGGAGATAACCTCTCCGGGTCTTTCCTGGGCGATGAATGTCGGTACCGACTACGGCAAGCAGTTCGTGCCGGAAGAGATCGCCTGGCTCAAGGATGTAATCGCACGTTCCAAAGC
>JAQYWA010000327.1 GCA_030145265.1 Desulfuromonas sp.
CTCTTTAACGAGGGCGACGAAGTGCAGCAGGGCGACCTGCTGATCGTCCTTGGCTAGAATAGCAATTACATTTACATTCTGAATGATATAGCCGGTTCCCGCTAAGGGGGCCGGCTCTTTTTTATAGACCTATAAACAAAACAAGGGGCAGGACAGATCAAAGACTGATTTTAACGCAGAGACGCAAGGGCGCAGGGGAAGGACATATCCAAAAGGGGAATCGTCTCAGGTTTTCTCTGCGGTTCTGCGTCATTGCGTTGATTGATTTTAGGGGGGTATCAAGCGAATGTTTATGGGGGCATCATCGTTTGTGGTGGTTTCTACGGATCTCTCTTGTAATATAAAAGAGGCTGCCCCTTTCGGGACAGCCTCTTTTCTGTGAAACGCTCCGTCGCAGTCGAACGGACGGATGATGCAGGTCAGCCGATTCGGGCGTGATACTCCTGCAGGCTGCGCACCTCGCCTTTGCCCTGGCGGCGGGCGTCGATCCCCTTGGCGGCGGCAATGGCCGCAGCGGTGGTGGTCATGTAGGGTACCTTGTGTTGGATGGCCGCCTTGCGAATGTAGGAATCGTCGTGGGCACTCTGGCGTCCGATCGGGGTGTTGACGACCAGCTGGATTTCACCGTTTTTGATCGCATCGGCGATATTAGGACGTCCCTCGTGCATCTTCCAGATCGGATCGGCTGATACGCCGTGCCCGGTCAGGTAGGCCTGGGTGCCCTCGGTGGCCCTGATGGAAAAACCGAGCTCGGCAAAGCGTCGGGCGGCTTCCAGCGCCCCGGCCCGGTCGTGCTCGGCCACAGTGATCAGCACCGTCCCTTTTTGCGGTAGTATCGCGCCTGCCGCTTCCTGGGCTTTGTAGAAGGCCATGCCGTAACTGTCAGCCAGTCCCAGCACTTCGCCGGTGGAGCGCATCTCGGGGCCGAGCACCGGGTCGACCTCAGGGAACATGTTGAAGGGGAAGACCGCCTCTTTAACTCCGAAATGGGGCACCGGGCGGCGTTGCAGGCCGAGATCCTTGAGCGGAGTGCCGAGCATCACCTGCACCGCGAGTCGCGGCATCGGGATATTGCAAACCTTGGAAACCAGAGGCACGGTGCGACTGGCGCGGGGGTTGGCCTCAAGGATGTAGACGGTATTTGCGGCGACGGCGTACTGGATGTTCATCAACCCGATCACGCCCATCTCGACGGCGATCTTGCGGGTGTATTCCTCGATAGTGTCGATATGCTTCTGTGGGATGGAGACCGGCGGGATGACGCAGGCCGAGTCTCCCGAGTGGACCCCGGCCAGCTCGATATGTTCCATCACCGCCGGGACAAAGGCATCTTTGCCATCGGAGATGGCGTCGGCCTCAGCCTCGATGGCATCTTCGAGAAACTTGTCGATGAGGATCGGCCGTTCTGGGGTAACGTCCACCGCCTTGGCCAGGTACTCGCGTAGCATCGACTCGTCGTGAACGATCTCCATCGCCCGGCCGCCGAGGACGTACGAAGGGCGTACCATCAACGGGTAGCCGATGCGTCCGGCGATCTCCAGCGCCTGCTCCAGGGTGCTGGCCATCCCCGAGTCGGGCTGGGGGATGCCGAGCTTCTTCATTATCGAGTTAAAGCGCTCGCGGTCCTCGGCGAGGTCGATGGTCTCGGGTGAGGTGCCGAGAATTTTGACCCCGGCCGCTTCGAGCTCGGCGGCGATGTTCAGCGGGGTCTGGCCGCCGAACTGCACCACCACCCCTTCGGGCTGCTCCTTGGCGTAGATCGCAAGAACGTCCTCGACGGTAAGGGGCTCGAAGTAGAGTTTGTCCGAGGTGTCATAGTCGGTGGAGACGGTCTCGGGGTTGCAGTTGACCATGATCGTTTCGTAACCGGCCTCGCGCAGGGCTAAGGCCGTATGCACGCAGCAGTAATCGAACTCGATTCCCTGGCCGATTCGATTCGGGCCGCCGCCGAGGACCATAATCTTTTTATTGCCGCTGACCGCTACCTTATCCGGCGCATTGTAGGTGGAGAAATAGTAGGCGGCGTTTTCCACTCCGCTTACCGGCACCGGCTCCCAGGCTTCGGCCATCCCGAGGGTGATGCGTTTTTCTCGAACGGCGGTCTCCTCGAGGCCGAGGATCTGCGCCAGGTACTTGTCGGCGAACCCGTCCTTTTTGGCCTGTATCAGAAGCTCATCGGGTGGCAGTTGACCCTTATGCTGCAGAATCTGCTCCTCCAGAACGACGAGTTCCTGCATCTGCTCCAGGAACCAGGACTTGATGTGGGTTTTGGCATGGAGGGTGGAGACCTTGGCCCCCTTGCGCAGCGCCTCGTAAAGGATGAACTGACGCTCGCTGGAAGGTTCGACCAGCAGTTCCATGAGCTCGTCGAGGGATTTACGGTTGAAGTCGGCGGCGAAGCCGAGTCCGTAGCGGCCGTTCTCCAGAGAGCGGATCGCCTTCTGCGCCGCCTCCTTGTAATTTTTGCCGATGCTCATAACTTCGCCGACGGCACGCATCTGGGTGCCGAGCTTGTCATCGACACCCTTGAATTTTTCAAACGCCCAACGAGCGAACTTGACCACCACGTAGTCACCGCCGGGGGTGTACTTCTCCAGGGTGCCATCGCGCCAGTAAGGGATCTCGTCGAGGGTGAGGCCTGCAGCGAGCATCGCGGAAACCAGGGCGATGGGAAAGCCGGTTGCCTTCGATGCGAGCGCCGAGGAGCGGCTGGTGCGGGGGTTGATCTCTATGACCACTACCCGGTCCGTTTTTGGATCGTGGGCGAACTGCACGTTGGTGCCGCCGATCACTTCGATGGCATCGACGATGTCGTAAGAATATTTCTGCAGGCGCGCCTGCAGCTTGGCGCTGATGGTCAGCATCGGCGCCGTACAGAAGGAGTCGCCGGTGTG
>JAQYWA010000328.1 GCA_030145265.1 Desulfuromonas sp.
TTTTATCAGCATGTCCGGCACCACCCCAATGATGCGCCAGTACCTGGAGATCAAGGAGCAGTATCCCGACGCCATCCTGTTCTTCCGTCTCGGCGATTTTTACGAAATGTTTCTGGACGATGCGGTCACCGCATCGCGTGTTCTCGATATCACCCTGACTTCGCGCAACAAGGGGGCGGCTGAAGAAGTCCCCCTGTGCGGAATTCCCTACCATAGCTGTCAGCCCTACATCTCCCGCCTGGTTGAAAATGGCTACAAGGTCGCTGTCTGTGAGCAGGTTGAAGATCCGAAGGAGGCCAAGGGGATCGTCCGCCGCGAGGTGGTGCGGGTCGTCACGCCCGGCCTGGTGGTCGATACCGCTACCCTGGAGCCGAAAGAAAACAACTACCTGATGGCCATAGCCGCAGGCGAGGAAGGTCGCTGGGGGTTGGCGGTTCTGGATATCACCACCGGCGAGTTCCGCGTGACCGAAGCGGCCGACCTTGAAGGGGTTCGCGGCGAGTTGAGCACTTTTGCTCCACGGGAAGTGCTGCTGGCCGAGGGGGATGAAGGCGAGCTGCTGCGTAAAAGCCTGGTCGGCCCATTGGCCGAGCGGCGGGTCGACCTGCTGCCGGAATGGGTGTTTGAGCCGGACCGGGCTGAGCAGGGTCTGCTCAGTTATTTCGGCTGTGCCACTCTTGAATCGTTCGGTTGCGCCGGCCTGACCGGGGCGGTGCGGGCCGCTGGCGGGTTGCTTTATTATCTGACCGAAACCCAGAAGGGATCGGTTGCGCACCTGCGGCCGCCGACGACCTTTCATACCCGCGACTACATGGTGCTCGACGAAGCGACTCGGCGCAACCTGGAGCTGACGGCCACTCTGCATGACGGCCGCCGCAAGGGCTCACTGCTTGGGGTGCTTGATCGCACGGTGACCGCCATGGGCGGACGTCGGCTCAAACACTGGATCAGCCACCCCCTGGTCCGGGTCGAGGCCATTCATGACCGTCATCGCGCCGTGCAGGAGCTGGTCGAAAAGAGCCTGCTGCGGGACGACCTGCGGGCCGCTCTCGATGGGGTCTACGACCTGGAGCGGCTCAATGGCAAAATCTCCATGGCCCACGCCAATGCCAAGGACCTGGTGGCGTTACGGGCGTCCCTGGACCGTCTTCCAGCGATTATCGATCAGTTGGCTGCCTGTGAGAGCCCCCGCTTGCAGACGCTGCGGGTTGCGGTTGACCCACTCGAAGACCTCCAGCAGATTGTTTCCGACGGAATCGTCGATGATCCGCCTTTCGTACTGCGTGAGGGGGGACTGATTCGCGACGGCTATGATCAGGCTCTCGACGAACTACGGGCCATCAGTCGCGAGGGAAAGGGCTGGATCGCCCGCCTCGAGAGCGAGGAAAAGGAACGGACCGGCATCTCGTCGCTGAAGGTGCGGTTCAACAAGGTCTTCGGCTATTATATCGAGGTCACCCGCAGCCATCTGGCCCGGGTGCCTGAGAACTACCAGCGCAAGCAGACCCTGGCCAACGCCGAACGCTACATTACCCCGGCGCTCAAAGAATACGAGGAAAAGGTACTCGGGGCCGAGGAAAAGCTGGTGCAGCTCGAGTTCGACCTGTTTCAGCAGATCCGTCAGCAGGTGGCGATGCAGGGAGCCCGAATTCAGGCGACTGCCGACGCCCTGGCCGAGATTGACGTCTTCACCGGCCTGGCCGACCTGGCCCATGACCGCAACTACATCTGTCCCGAGATGGACGACAGCGGCGACCTGGTTATCACCGAGGGACGCCACCCGGTAATCGAATCGATGAGTCTGTCCGAGCGATTTGTTCCCAACGATGTGGTTATGGATACCCGGGAAAACCAGATCCTGATCATTACCGGTCCCAACATGGCCGGCAAGTCGACCTTCATGCGCCAGGTGGCTTTGATTACCCTGATGGCGCAGATGGGCAGCCTGGTGCCGGCAAAAGCCGCACACATCGGCGTGGTTGATCGGATTTTCACCAGGGTTGGTGCCAGCGACAACCTGGCCCGCGGCCAGTCGACCTTTATGGTCGAAATGACCGAGGCCGCCAATATCCTGCATCACGCCACGCCCCGAAGCCTCATCATCCTCGACGAAATCGGCCGTGGCACCTCGACCTTCGACGGTCTCAGCATTGCCTGGGCCGTGGCCGAATACTTGCACGATAATGCGGCGGTGGCGGCCAAGACCCTGTTCGCCACCCACTACCACGAGTTGATCGATCTGGCCCTGACTAGAGAGCGAGTGAAAAATTTCAACATCGCGGTCAAGGAATGGAACGATCAGATCATTTTCCTGCGGCGGATTGTCAAGGGGGGCGCTAGCCACTCCTACGGCATCCAGGTCGCTCGTCTGGCCGGGTTACCGCAGCCTGTCATTGAACGGGCCCGGGAAGTGCTGAAAAACCTCGAGTCCGGTGAATTCGAAAGCGAGGGCGAACCACGCCTGGCCCGCAGCAAAACCCGTAGAAAGTCGATGCCGTCTCCGCAGATGTCGTTGTTCGAATCGTCGCCGGATGCGCTTCGGGAGAAGCTTACGGACATCGATATCAGCGTACTGACTCCGCTGGAAGCCCTGAACCTGCTCGATGAGCTGAAAACGTTGGTGTAACAGATGAAATTTCTGCGTATAACAGCATTGCTGCTGCTTCTTCTAGCGCCCCTGCCTGTACTGGCCGACGGTGCCGATTCAGCCTACCAGAAAGCCAAGGACAGCTACCGATCACTGACCGCCTCGGCCAAAAAACAAATGTATCGGGACAGCTGGGAATCGGTCATCGGTCGCTTCCTGGCTGTGGTTGACAAATATCCCGACAGCAGCAGGGCGCCTGACGGACTGTACATGGCCGGTATCGCCTGCCGCGGTATGTACGG
>JAQYWA010000329.1 GCA_030145265.1 Desulfuromonas sp.
GGAATACTGCTTGGCGACGTCGGCAAAATCGCTGCCGGCTTCAATCTGGTTTTTCAGGGTGATGCAGTCGGCCTCGCTGGGGACGAGGATGTGACGGGCGCTTGCTTTAGCCATGATGATATGCTCCTTTATTGGTGAATATGAGGGGCTATTTTTACCTGAATTTTGTTCTCCTGTCCAATCCTTGCGCGAAAGCTCTGCGGGGCAGGCTCAACGACGCTTCTTACCCTGGGCTCTGGACGGCTTGGCTACCGTTTTAAACTCAGGTTCATAGCCAACAATGAACTGGCTGGTGGTATTGTTTCGCATGCTCAGGAAGTGCGCATTGTTTTTATCGAAAGGGCAAATGGGCGAACTGCAGGGTTCAAAGCCAAACCTTTTATAGTAGCCGGGTTCGCCTAAGACAAACAGGGGCTGACTTTTGATCGCTTCCTGCCTTAAGGCAAATCTGAGCAGTTCGGAACCCACCCCCTGCTTTTGAAAATCGGGGGCCACGGCCATCGATGCCAGGTGCAACCCGCAAATGTCGTTGCCGTTATAGGCATTGGAAAAAGCGATGTAGGCAATAGCCTTGTTGGTATGCAGACAAACCCATTCATGCACGGGCGTGCCATTTTCGTGAAATTTCTGCACCAACCCGGCTTCGTATTCACTGCCAACAAAGGCGCGGCGCAATAGCGCGTAAACCTTGGCCTGGTGTTCTTGCGTTACTTTCTGTATTTTCATAGTGTCCCTGGAAGTCCGCTGGCACTGGCCATAAATATCGATCAGCGAGCGTCATGAATCCTGAAAATTTCATTATCACGGCAATAAGGGGCAATTAAGCTATTTTTGCCGCATTATCCCTTTTCAAGGATAGGCTTTCAAGCATTTACTCAGACTCGCTCCCATCCGCCCCCAGCTATCAAGTGAGTGACATGATTTCGAAACTAGTGGAAATGATCAACGGCCTGAAAGGCGAGGTGTGCTTCTTCGCCGAAGACGGACCGCTCAAAAACAAAGTGATCGAGAGATACCTGGAAGAGGAGGATGCTCATGCCGACATCCTTGACTTCGAACTCGACGCCTCGGTTTGCATAAAACAGGGCGGAGGCACGGTCGCCCCGGCGTTCGAATGTCGACTGGAGGCGGGTGATTTTCTGTACCAAACCTTTTTCTCGCTCGGGGATTTCAATGCTGATGAAATTACCGAACTGATTGTCCGACTGAGTCCGCACTGTCCGGGCACCCTCAAGCGCGAGGCAACGCCCGACAGGAACATCCTTAGAAAGAAAAAGGGCAGCGGATTGCTGAACATATCCGTAGCGGCAAAAGCCCTGGGCCTCTCCCACAGGGCGTTGAAGGCCCTGATCCCCTGCAGCGAAATAAGGATCGCGGAAAAAGGCGACGAAAAGACCATAGAGGAATACTACTGGGATAAGGATCTGATCGACCGGTTCGAAACCTTATGGGTGAAGCAACAAGAGAAACGCGGATACAGTGGCGAGGATCTGACCTTCATCGCCGAAGACTGCTGCGACGGCGACCGGCAATGGGCCCGGGACATCATCGCCGGGTTTCTGCAACAGCGGGGGAAATCTACGGAACCCTGTTGATATTTCCTAAACAGAGTGCCCCAATAGGACACTTTTCGACGCAAAGACGCTCAACATTATTCAAAGGAAACCCATGATACTGGAGAAAAGAGAAAATTCACCTTCGGGAGGAAGTATCCTCGGAATCGGGGGGAGCCCCAGAAAAGGCGGCAACACCGACACCCTGCTCGACCAGATTATGGACGCAGCCCGAAGCGGCGGCGCCCGGACTGAACAAGTCCGCTTGTCCGATCTGCAGTTCCAGCCCTGCGTCGGCTGCGAAGCCTGCCGTAGAAACGGCCGCTGCACCCGCTTCAGCGATGACATGACGGATCTCTATCCAAAAATCATCGAGGCCAAGGGCCTGGTCTTGGCCTGCCCAGTTCACAACTACAACGTTACCGCTTGGATGAAAGCCTTTATCGACCGACTCTACGGCCTCTACAATTTTAATTACAACCGGCCACGCGGCTGGTCGAGCAGGCTGGCGGGTCAGGGACGCAAGGCCGTTATCGCGGCTGTCTGCGAGCAGGAAGACAAAAAGGATATGGGCTTTACCCTGGAGGCGATGCGCCTGCCGCTGGAAGCTCTCGGTTTCGAAATTGTCGGAGAACTTCCAGTATTGCGCATCTTTGAGGCGGGGAGAGTTGCCGAAGTTCCGGAGGTTATCGCGGAGGCGCGGCGTTTGGGCTCTCTGCTTGCCAAAGAGACATTATGAAAATCAGGCTGTCGGACTGGACCGAAACAAAAAATTGGATATTCGAAACCAGATTTTCGAAAATTGTCGGGGATATGGGCCGATCAGCTGAATTTGCGGATTTTGAAAAAGCGCCCCTTGATTTTATTCGCGCTCAGGCGAGCCAGGGCGAGCTTGGCGCTGGCCCGGCGAATGGCGACGTAGGTGTGAAAATCGAAAACATTAATTTTGCCGACCTCGCTGCCGGGGATGCCCGCCTCGCCGGTGAGAGCCCCGAGGATATCGCCGGGGCGCACCTTGTTTTTGCGGCCGCCGTCGACGCAGAGGGTCACCATCGGCGCTTCTAAGGGTGCGGACGAGGGCATGGTCAACGTATCCAGCTCGGCGCGGGGGACGGGTTCACCGAGTGCGGCTTCAATCGCTGCCGCCCGCCGACTCTCCGCTGCAGTCACCAGGCTGAGCGCCAGTCCCTGCTCCCCGGCGCGACCGGTACGGCCGATACGGTGGATATGCACCTCGGGATCACGGGTCAGTTCGTAGTTGATGACAGCACTCAGCTCCTTGATATCGATGCCGCGCGCCGCGACATCGGTGGCGACCAGAA
>JAQYWA010000330.1 GCA_030145265.1 Desulfuromonas sp.
TTTCTTTGGACGTAGCAAAGAAAGAACCCGGCTGCCGGCCGGGACCGGCGGCTTTAAGGGTTGGGTTGAACCTGTCGAAAAGCCTGGCCCCACGATTCGGGGGGACAGACGTCGTCCCTACTTGAGTAAAGTACATAACCAGATTCGAGAATTTGAGCGCGAATAGCAGGGCCATTTGTCGAAAATTGGCGGAGATATGGGCCGATCAGCCGAGTTTGCAGTCGGTTCATGGTAAGTCCGACAGCCTCCTAGTACGACGCTGAGAGTCTCTCGAAATCGATCAGCAGGGCGAGGGGGATGAAGGTATCAAGCTCGTTGCAGGGAGCGCCGAGCAGGCTGGCGGTAAACTCGCGAAACAGGCCCAGTTCCGCTTCGAAGGTTTGCCGAAATTCCCAGCGCAGCGCCTCCATGTCCAGGGGCTCGGCGCCGGTGAAGTTGAGGGTGCACCACTCGTCGGAGAAACTCTCGCCCGAGCAGTCAATGTTCGGCAGTCCGTGCAGCCGGCAGGTCATGGGGCGATAGGCGTAAACCAGACAGCGGCCGTCATCCCCGAGCAGCGGACAGGGAGTCAAATCGTCCTCGGGCATCTCGGTCCACTTCTCGTCAGGCATGTGGTTGAGCGTGTAGGGTTCGGCAAAGTCGGGCCAGAGCCGCTGTAGCTCGGCCAGCCGCGCCCGGGCTTTGACCTGGATCGATTGACGAAGCTCTGCGGGGAGCTGGTCGAACCCCTGGCGCAGAAAAAAAGCGTCGAGCAGGGTGATGTCGAACAGCCCCCGGCAGCACTTGGAACAGCCCGGCCGGCACTGGATGTGCCGGCCGGAGCTTTCGATGCAGCGGTTGAACCAGGTGTCCACCGTCTCCAACAGGGTCCGGTAATCAGACAGAATCCCGGTCATCTCTCTCAACGCTTTTTCTTCTTTTCCATCTTCTTTTTCATCAGATCGCCGAGGGTGCCCATGCCAGACGAGGGCGCTTCAGGCACGTACTGACGGAAATTCTCCTCGGGGGATTCATCGGACCCCGCAGCACCGCCGGGCAGCATCAGGGAAATGCGCCGGGCGTCGCCATCGATCTTTTCGACCTTCACCGTCAACGCCTGCCCTTCCTTGACCACTTCGCGCGGATGGCTGATGCGCTTGCCGCCGCCGAGCTTGGAAATGTGGATCAGGCCGTCGATCCCCTCGCCGATATTGACGAAGGCGCCGAACTGAGCCAACCGCACGACCTTGCCGGCAAGCACCGCCCCTTCGGGGTATTTTTCACCAACGTTCTGCCAGGGATCGGCCAGGGCCTCCTTGAGGCTGAAGGAAAAACGGTTCGCCTCCCAGTCAAGGCTCTTCACCGTCGCCTCGACCTGCTGGCCGACCGACAGCACCTCCTCGATATTTTCGACCCGCCCCCAGGCGACTTCAGAAATGGGGATCAACCCCTCGATGCCGCCGATATCGACAAAAGCGCCAAAGGGCTTGAGCTGAGTAATGGTGCCGCTGACGGTCATCCCCTCGCTCAGGGTTTCTTTCAGCGCGTCCTTCTGCTTTTTGCGTTCTTCCTCGAGAATCGCCCGGTGCGACACGACCACGTTGCGACCGCGCTCATCATACTGGGATATTTTAAAGGGAAGCACCTTGCCGATAAACTGCTCGGGATTGTCGGTGCGCCGCAGAGCCATCTGCGAATAGGGGCAGAAGGCGCGGACACTGCCGGCCACCTTGACCTCGTAGCCCCCCTTGATTTCCTTTTCCACCGTCCCTTCGACCGGGATGCCGCTGCGCCAGGCATCTTCGAGCTGGGCGTTGCCGGAACCGCCGCCGAGGCGGGTGGTAAAGCGCATCTCGCCGCCGGCCCGCGACAGGAAGTAGGTCGAGATCACATCCCCTTCGGCGACCGTCACGTTTCCGTCGGCATCGAGCAGTTCTTTTCTATCGAGAACGCCTTCGCCTTTCTGGCCCACGTCGAGAAAAATCCAATCCTTGGTCACCGTGAGCACAGTGGCTTCGACCTTTTGTCCCGGCTCCAGCTTGTTGCTGCTGATAAAGCTCTTTTCGAACATTTCGGCAAAGCTCTCCTCGCCGCTTTCTTCCATCTCATCCATTTCGTCAACCATCACCCAACGTCCTTTTTGGTGGATTTGCAGCCGGACCTCATGCCCCGCCGGATTACGCTTCCGAATTGTACCTGTGTTTTACGCCCACGGCAAACATTAGATGACATCCACCGCTTCCACACTTGCGCGGACGATAACACCATTTATACTTTTATCAAAAGCAATGAATTCGAAGGGGCCACCCGCCACAACATTATTTAAGGAGGAATGCCATGACCACCCAGACCAACGACACCGATATCGTCACCCGGATCATCAAGGAATGCCACACCGGCAAGGAAGCCGCTGAAAAGATTTTCCAGGCCATCGCCAGCGACAAAACCCGTTCGCTGCAACTTTCCGACGGGCCCGTAAATATCACCGACGAAGACGCCGGCGAGTTTGTCCAACGCTACAGCGCCGAAGTGGAACCGACCCTGTGGGAGTCGAAGCGGCGTAAAAATTGAACTGAAGAGCCCCATAGAAACAAACACGGGGCTTAATTCATCTGTTGAAATTCCAATTGTGAACCAGCAAGAGCCTCTAACTCGATGAGACCTAGGGGCTCTTGTTTTTTTCGTATAGTTTTCGAGTGAGGCCTGGTGTCCTGTAAGAACCTAGGATATCTAGGATTTGATTGTGGGACGATTTGCAGGACAAGACTTCAGGCCGACCGTTCAGGTCTTGTTATGCATATTAGATTCTGTGAATTGTCGGGATATGGGTATCCCTCGGTTCCTCTGCGAGTGGTTGGGCAGGGTAAAATAAATCTGCC
>JAQYWA010000016.1 GCA_030145265.1 Desulfuromonas sp.
ACCCTCACTTTTCGGAAAAACCTCAAGGGTACTTTCCTTTCGGATCACCATTACAGAATCTCGATGGGCACTCCATCCGAGTCTCGGACCTCCTCCCCCTTGGTCTTTCCCATAGACCAGGTATGGGGACAGGGACATTCTACAATCCTGTGGGCGCAAAGACGTGCAGCCGCTCCAGTTCCGGCCAGACCCACACCATTTCTCCTTCGCCGGGCGGAGAGCCGGCCCAGAGAACCGTCAGTTCCGCCCCGTTCAGAGTGACATGGACCAGGTACTCCCGGCCCAACGGTTCGCTGAGCCCGGCCCGGCCGGTCAGGGCCGACCTTTCCTCCTCCCTCTTCAGATGCAGGTGTTCGGGGCGCCAACCGGCCAGACAGGGTCCCTCTTCCAGCTCGGCGAAGGAGGAGACGGCCTCCCCTGCCAAAACCAGTTCCTGCCCCGCCAACTGCAGATGGATCGCTTTCCCCTCCCGCTTCCAGTGCGCCTCCAGCAGATTCATCCGCGGCGCCCCGATGAAGCCGCCGACAAAGGGGTTGGTCGGACGCCGGTAGAGGTCCTGCGCATCGCCGATCTGTTCGATCCTGCCCTGCTGCAGCACCGCGATGCGATGACCCAGGGTCATCGCCTCCACCTGATCGTGGGTGACGTAGATGGTCGTCACCTCCAGCTCCCGCTGCAGACGCTTGAGTTCCACACGGGTTTCGGCCCGCAGCTGAGCATCGAGGTTCGACAGCGGCTCGTCGAGTAGGAAGAGGCGCGGCTTTCGCACCAGGGCGCGAGCTATGGCCACCCGCTGCCGCTGGCCGCCGGAGAGCTCTGCGGGGCGGGCCTGGAGGTGCTCTTCGATCTGCAGGGTTCGGGCGATCTCACGCACCGCCGGGTCGATCTCTTTTTTGAATGTTCCGCCCACCCGCAGGGGGAAGGCGATGTTCTCGAAGGCGCTCAGGTGCGGATAGAGGGCGTAGCTCTGGAAGACCATCGCCACATCCCGCTGCGGCGGGGCAACCCACGCCCCGCCGCCGGCGGCGGCCACTACCTCCCCGTCGAAGCAGATCTCACCGCTGCTGGGACGCTCCAGGCCGGCCAGCAGATTGAGCAGGGTCGATTTGCCGCAACCGGAAGGGCCGAGCAGGACAAAGAATTCACCGTCTTCGATGGTCATGTCGATCTCCCGCAGGGCGTCGATCTTGCCGTGGCGGGTACTGAAGCGTTTGCCGACTTGGGACAGTTCGATTTTCATCCTTTGACCGCTCCCCGGGTAAGACCCTGAACGATGCGTCGTTGGAAGAGAAGGGTCAGCGCCACGACCGGCAGGGTGGTGAAGACCGAAGCCGCCATGATCCGCCCCCAGGGGATCTCCCCGTGCAGCCCCTGGAAGAGGGCGATCCCTACCGGGATGGTGCGGGCCTGGTAGTCGGTGGTCAGCACCAGGGCGAAGAGGAATTCGTTGAAGGAGAAGATGAAAGCGAGAAGAAAGGTGGAAAAGATCCCCGGCGCCGCAACCGGAAGGATCACCCGCAGCAGGATCTGCGGTCGGGAACAGCCGTCCACCCGGGCCGCCCTGTCGAGGTCGAGGGGGATCTGTGCGAAGTAGCTCACCAGGATCCACAGGGAAAGGGGGAGGACCCAGGCGATGTAGGGGAGGATCAGGGCAGGATAGGTGTTGATCCAGCCGAGAGCGTTCATCACCTTGAAGAGGTAGCTGACAAGACTCACCTGCGGGAAGAGGGAGGCGGCAAGGACACCGAAAAGGATCGTCCCCTTGCCGGGGATGCGCAGGCGGGTCAGGACATAGGCGGCCAGGGCGGCGATCGCTACCGCGCAGGCCGCGCTGACGCCGGAGATCACCAGGCTGTTGCGCAGGTAATCAAGAAAGTGCAGCGATTCGGCGCTGAGAATGTCGTGGTAGTGCTCCAGGGTGAGGGCCAGTCCCTCCTGCTTCCGCAGGTAATCGGGCTGGCGGGCGAAACTGGTCAACACCATGTAGCCGAAGGGGACGAGACAGAAAAGGAGCATGACGAGCGCCGCCACCAGCGTCAGCAGTGGCCTGGGACTGAAGGGTTTCATGCCAGTTCCCTCCCGAAACCGCTCACCCGTACGTAGAGGATGGAGAGAGCCAGGGCGACGGCGAAGAGGACCACTGAAATGGTCGAGCCGTAACCGAAATCGCCGGAGAGAAAGTACTGGTAACCGTAGAGGGAAAGGGCATTGGTGCTGCCTCCGGGACCGCCGCCGGTGATGACATAGACCACGTCGAAGACGCGCAGGGCGTCGATGGTGCGAAAGAGGAGCGCCACCATCAGCACCGGCTTGAGCAGCGGCAGGGTGACGCGGGCGAATTGCTGCAGGGTTCCGGCGCCGTCGATCGTCGCCTGCCGGTAGAGATCCCCGGGGATGGCGGTCAGGCCGGCCAGCAGAATGATCGCCACGAAGGGAGTTGTCCGCCAGGCATCGGCGATGACCAGGGAGGCGAAAGCGCCGTAGCTGCTGCCGAGCCAGTTCACCGGCGCATCGCTCAGCCCCAGGGTCAAGACCAGGTAGTTGGCCAAACCGTAGCTGAAGTTGTAGATCAGCTCGAAGGCCCGCCCGGAGACGGCCGCCGGAATCGCCCAGGGAATCAGCACTGCCGCCCGCAACAAGCCCCGGGCGGGGAGCGGGCGATTGAGGATCAGGGCGAAGACCAGCCCTAGGACCACCTCCAGCGGGACCGAGGCGATGGTGAAGAGGAGGGTGAAGAGCAAGGCTTGGTAGAAGGCCCGGTCGGCCAGAAGCGACCGGTAATTTTCCAAGCCCAGGAACCGCCTGGGGAGAAAGGTCACGTCGCGAAAGAAGCTGTCGTAGATGGTGCCGGCCACCGGCACGGCGATGAAGGCCAGCACCGTAAGCAGCAGCGGCAACAGGAACAACAGAGCGGTTTTGAACTCCCGGTCCGATGGCATAGCGATCTCCCGGTTAGCCCGGAATAATCCGGGTTAGTGCAGACGATAGCGGGCGGTGACCGCCTCGATCTCCGCCTGGGCCTGCCGAAGCGCCTCTTCCGGCGGTACCCAGCCGGCCAGCGCCGCGTTCAGATGCCGCTGCAGGACCTGCGAGACCTGGGTGTAATAGGGGAGGACCGGCCTGGCCACGGCATGGTCGAAGATCCCCCGCAGCTGCTCCAGGTAGGGGAGCTCGGCGAGGACCTGGGGATCGCGGTAAACATCCCGGCGGCCCGGATTCCACCCCAGGCGCAGGGCCATTTCCTTCTGCACCGCGAAGGAGGTGACGTAGCGCACCAGCTCCCGGGCCTGCTCCGGACGGTCGGTGTAGCGGGAGATGCCGATGTGCCATCCCCCCAAGGTCGCGGCCGACTCTTCCCCCGGGAAGTGGGGCAGCGGCGCAATGCCGGTCTTTCCCGCCACCGGGGAGCTGGGCGCCTGATGCTGCGCCCAGGCGTAGGGCCAGTTCCGCTCGAAGAGGGCCCGGCCGCCCTGGAAGGCTTCGCGGACCTCCTCCTCCTTCATCTGGGTAAAAGTGTTCGGCGGCGAGATCGGCTCGTCATGGATGAGACCGGTCAGAAAGGCGAGGGCCTGTCGGTTGGCGGGCCGGTCGAGAACGAAGTTCCCATCCTCGACGATCTCCCCTCCGGCCGAGGCGGCCACTTCCAGGAAATTGCAGATCAGCCCCTCGTACTCGGCCCCCTGCCAGACATAGCCCCAAAAACCGGGATGCTCCGAACGCTCCCCCGTCTGGACCGTGCGGGCCTGGGCCACCAGTTCGGCCCAGGTGGCCGGAGGGCCGACGAAACCGTAGCGATCGAGAAGGTCCTGGCGATAGTAGAGCAGGCCGGCATCGACATTGACCGGCAGGGCCACCAGCTCCCCGCCATGGCGATCGACAAGGTCCAACACCCGAGGAAAGAATTCGGCGGCAGCTTCGTCGAAGGGGAGAAGCCAACCGGAGGCGGAAAACTGGGCCAGCCAGACAACGTCCATGAGGAAAACGTCGGGGTCCGCCTGGCTGGACTTGAGGGGGATCAGCAGCCCCTGGCGCCGCTGGTTCGAATCGGTCGGCTGACGCAGCATCTCCACGGCTATGCCGGTCTGCACGGAAAACCGCCGCACGAACTCTTCCCAGACATCGAGTTCCGCCGGGGCGCCGCCCACGGCGAAGGTCAAACGCGCCTCTGGCTGTTGTCGGCACCCGGCTAGGAGCAGTCCCAGGCACAGTGCCAAAATCCAGACGGCTGAACGCTTCATCAGGCACACCTTGGATGATAGGAATGCTCCCCTGTCATCAGCATTCCAGCGTTTTTGGTCACAGGAGGGTGAACCATTCCTGCCGGGTCGATTGGTGACTCTGCCAGTCCATTCGGGCCGAAAAGGACCCCAAACATGGACCAAAATGGCGATTTTGCAGCCGGGGTAGGGACAAGTCCGACAAGTTCCTAGAACGATACCATGGATTTGGCAGGTTGCATCCCGCCGGATGAAAGCTCTTCAGCGTTTCTTACAACCCCTGCAAAATAAGAAAGGCCCGACCTGGTTTCCAGGCGGGCCTTTCGGCTGTGCTAAATATAGTGAATTTCAGGAAAAGTGGCAAGGCAAGATTTGACCCCCATTTTCCCGCACGCCCCTGACCCCCATCATCGGCTTCGTCGAATTTCTCCGGGAGCAATACCAGGAACGGCTGGATGAAAATGCCTTGGGCATCTTGACTGAGATAGAAAAGCAGGCAAGACAAATGCTGGGCATGATGGAGGATCTATTGGACTTAGCCCGGGTTGGACGAGTTGAGCGGCCAACAGAACCGGTGGACGCCGCCGAAGTGATGGAAGATGTTTTGGCCGATCTGGGAGGTTTGCTGGTCAGTACCGGGCTTACCGTAGTAAAAGGACCTTTGTCGAATGTCCATGTCTCCAGGTCGCTACTTTTTCAGGTCTTTGACAATCTGATTGGTAACGCACTGCGCTATGCAGGTCCGCAGGGCGGGCCCATCGAAGTCGGTGGGGAGCGCCAGGAAAAGCGGGTGCGCTACTTCGTCCGCGACCACGGCCCGGGGATCCCTCCGGCAGAACGCAGCCGCATCTTTGAGGTCTTCTTCCGGGGAGTCTCCGGGAAAAGCTCAATGGGAACCGGGGTTGGGCTTGCCACAGTACAGAAGATTGCTCGTCTCTACGGGGGGCGGGCCTGGGTGGAAGAGACGCCCGGCGGCGGCTGTACGTTCTGGGTTGAAATGATGGACGATGAACCGGAGATGCCATAACCAGCGACGTTTGAGGATCGCCGTGGTGATTCACGGGAAAAGGTAACCGAAAGAGGCTGGAGGCAGTGCCGCAGGTAGTCGATCCATCAGATAGCGCAGCCTGATTGTAATACATCCGATTTAACATATAATTTCGTTTGGGTAGAGTTCGTTCGAGATCGATCCATGGCCTATCAAGAGGAACCAATATGGATACCTTACTTTCAAGACATTGGCATCATTTGCCGCAAGACGAGGTCGCAACGCTCCTGGAGTCGGACGGCGCCAAGGGCCTCGATATGTTTGAGGTGGCCCACCGGCAGACGCATTTCGGGCCCAATCGCCTCACGCTGAAGAAAGGCAAAAGCCCCCTGGTTTTATTTCTGCTGCAGTTTCATCAGCCGCTTATCTATATTCTGTTGGCCGCCACGGTAGTCACTTTTGCATTGCAAGAATGGGTAGACAGTGGAGTCATCTTCGGTGTCGTGCTGGTCAATGCGGTTATCGGTTACATCCAGGAATCCAAGGCGTTAAAGGCCATTGAGGCACTGGCGCGCGCCATGGAGGGTGTGGCGACGGTCGTGAGGGCAGGAAAAAAAGAAAAAATCGCCGCCTTCGACCTGGTTCCTGGAGACATCGTGCTGCTACAGTCCGGGGATAAGGTGCCGACGGATCTGCGATTGTTGCGTTCCCGGGAGCTTCAAATCGATGAATCGGCGTTGACGGGCGAGTCCGTCCCGGTTCAGAAACAGCCGGAGCGGCTGGCCCAGGAAACGGTGCTTGCCGACCGCAGCAATATGGCGTACTCGTCCACTCTGGTTACCTATGGTACCGGTGCAGGGATTGCCGTCGCGACGGGTGACGGCACGGAGATCGGACGGATCAACGCTCTGATCGCCAGCGCCGCGACACTGGCAACTCCGCTGACCAAGAAAATTGCGGACTTCAGTGGGGTCTTGCTCTGGGTCATTTTGGGCCTTGCCGGATTGACCTTGCTGGCGGGCTGGTTACACGGGGAACCCCCGCTCGACACCTTTATGGCGGCGGTAGCACTGGCCGTCGGTGCGATACCAGAGGGATTGCCTGCGGCCATGACCATCATGCTGGCGATCGGCGTGGGCAAGATGGCGCGGCGTAACGCGATTATCCGCAAGATGCCCGCGGTTGAAACCCTGGGCAGCACGACGGTTATCTGTTCCGACAAGACCGGGACACTGACCCAGAATCAGATGACGGTTCAGCAGATCTGTGCCGGAGGCAGCTGTTACCACTTCTCGGGTGTGGGTTATGCGCCACAAGGAGAGGTGCGGCTTGACGAATCCGCGATCGATCCGGATTCGCATCCCGCCCTGGTGGAATGTCTGAAAGCAGGCCTGTTATGCAACGATTCACGTTTAGTCCACAACGGCGAGCAGTGGGGCATCGAGGGTGATCCAACAGAGGTCGCGTTGATCACCGCTGCCGCCAAGGCAGGGCTTTCACGAGAGGCGCTTGAGCAGGAGTTTCCCCGCATAGATACGCTGCCGTTCGAATCCCAGCATCAATACATGGCGACGCTACACGACGCCGGAACAGAGGCGGCGGCTGTCACTTATATGAAAGGTTCGGTTGAAAGTGTGTTGTCCCGCTGTCGCGACGCCTACGGGGCGGGTTCTGAACCCGAGTTAATCGATCAGGCAGGTATCCACCGCGAAGTAGAGATGATGGCATCAAGAGGGCTTCGGGTACTGGCATTTGCCCGCAAGGTTGTTACGGCCCCCAGCCAATCTGTCGCACATTCTGACGTGGCGGATGGCCTGACTTTTCTTGGTTTCCAGGCCATGATGGATCCCCCGCGGCCGGAGGCGATAGCCGCCGTCAGCGCCTGTCAGAAGGCCGGCATCCAAGTCAAGATGATCACCGGCGATCATGTGGTTACCGCCGCGGCGATCGCTCGACAGATCGGTCTTAACGGTGCCGCTGAAAGCGATCCGGACAGTTTCGCAATCAGCGGGCATAGGCTCTCGGAATTGGCCGACCAAGAACTGATGGATGTCGCCCAGCGGGCGGTGGTGTTTGCACGGGTCTCCCCTGAACAAAAGCTGCGTCTGGTAGAGGCGCTTCAGGCAAGAGGACATGTTGTGGCGATGACCGGCGATGGTGTCAACGATGCGCCCGCGCTCAAGCAGGCCGATATCGGCGTCGCTATGGGTGTAGGTGGCACCGAAGTGGCTAAAGAGGCTGCTGATATGGTACTCACCGACGACAATTTTTCAACCATCGAAGCGGCCGTCGAGGAAGGCAGGGCGGTGTTTGACAACCTCGTAAAGTTCATCACTTGGACCTTGCCTACCAACATCGGTGAGGGCCTGGTAATACTTGTTGCCGTATTCGCCGGTGTCACACTCCCCATTACCCCGGTCCAGATTCTCTGGATAAATATGACAACAGCCGTGTTGCTTGGTCTGATGTTGGCCTTCGAGGGGAAGGAGCCGGGAGTCATGGAACGCCCTCCGCGACGTCCGGGGTCACCGGTACTCACCCGGGTGCTCGGTTTTCGTATTGGTCTTGTGAGCCTGATGTTATTGCTTGGCGCCTTTGGTCTGTTCGAATGGGCGTTGCTGCATGGCCAGAGTGTCGAAACGGCGCGCACCGTCGCAGTCAATATGTTCGTGTTCGGCGAGCTCTTCTATCTGTTTAATTGCCGATCGCTGCAATACACGATGTTCAAACTGGGCGTTTTTTCCAACCGCTGGCTCATCCTCGGTGTGGTTGTAATGGCGCTGTTGCAAATTTTCTTCACGTACTCCCCGGTAATGAATCGGCTGTTTGGGACCGCACCCATGGGAATCCCCGAATGGGCCTGGGTTCTGACCGGCGGGTTGGTGATCTACAGCGTAGTGGGTACCGAGAAGTGGCTGCGGCGGCGCGCCGACAGTGAGAAAGGCAACTAAATGGGTGTGTTTCCCGACATCTTCACTGAAATGGCGGTACTGCTGCTGCTGGCGGCCGGTGTAGGTGCGCTCTGTATGCGCCTGCGACAGCCGCTTATTGTTGCCTTTATTGCGGTGGGAATTTTGGCCGGGCCCTCGGTGCTGGGCTGGGTGAGCGCGAATGATCAGATCGATCTGCTGGCCAAATTTGGCATCACCTTGCTGTTGTTCGTCGTCGGTCTCAAGTTGGACCTGCACATTATCCGCACCATGGGCCCGGTGGCGCTGGCGACGGGACTTGGTCAGGTCCTCTTTACCAGCGTCATTGGCTATCTGATTGCGTTCTCGATGGGCATGACACCGATTGTCGCCTTGTATGTGGCGGTCGCGTTAACCTTCTCCAGCACGATCATTATCGTCAAGCTGCTTTCGGACAAACACGAGGTGGATACGCTGCACGGCCGCATCGCCCTGGGTTTCCTGATCGTGCAGGATCTGGTCGTCGTGTTGGTCATGATTGGCCTCAATGCCTTGGGCGAAACCGGTGAGACCTCTGTGGCGCATGTAGCCCTTGCCGTGCTGTGGAAGGGTATTGCGTTTCTTGTGGTCATAGTGCTGGTCACGCGCTATCTCCTGCCGCGTCTGCTCCTTGTGCTTTCCCGCTCCCAGGAACTGCTGGTGCTGTTTGGCATTGCCTGGGCCGTAAGCCTGGCGATCCTGGGCGACACCCTGGGCTTCAGCAAGGAGGTGGGCGCCTTCGTGGCCGGGGTATCGCTGGCTTCCACACCCTACCGGGATGCGCTGGGTGCCCGCCTGGTAAGCCTGCGTGATTTCCTGCTGCTGTTCTTCTTCATCGACCTTGGGGCGCGCCTGGACCTTGGAATGCTGGGTGCTCAACTCGGGGAGGCTTTGGTGTTCTCCCTATTCGTGCTGATCGGCAACCCGCTGATCGTCATGATTATTATGGGGCTGTTGGGATACCGCAAGCGTACCGGTTTTCTGGCCGGGCTCACGGTGGCGCAAATCAGCGAATTTTCCTTGATTCTTGGGGCGTTGGGACTGAGCCTCGGTCATATTGATGCCGAGACCATGGGTTTGATCACCCTGGTTGGTCTCATCACCATCTGCGCCTCGACCTATATGATCATTTTTTCCCATCCTCTTTATGAACGGTTGGCCCCTTGGCTGAAAATCTTCGAGCGCCAGCGCCCCCACAGGGAGACCGAACTGGGTGTGGAGCCTGAGGGCGGCGCGGAGATCATTCTTTTTGGCCTGGGGCGCTATGGGTCCGGCATCGCTCAGGTCCTGCGCGAGCGTGGTGTTCGATTGCTGAGTGTCGACTACAACCCAGACTTGGTACGCTCCGAGCTCATGGGCCATCCGGTGCTTTACGGGGATGCCGAAGATCCCGAGTTCATCGCGACGCTACCGCTTGCCCGCACCCGGTGGGTGGTGAGTACTGCGCACGAACGCCACATCAGTCAAGGGCTTATCCACACTCTGCGAAGTTTGGGTTATGCGGGCCGGATCGCCGTAACCGCCCATGGCCCCGGTGAGGTTGCCAGATTGGAGCAGGCGGGCGCCGACCTGGTGCTAGTGCCGCTTGCGGATGCCGCTCGCGAGGCAGCCGACCGTCTCCTGGGACAGGTTGCCCCAGTGCCACCGGGATGAGCCGCGGGCTCAAGGTCAGTCAGGCTGGAAATCGTGGCTGTTGCTGGAAGTGATTATCTGGCCTCACGCGATCTGTGACCACCTCGGTTAAGCTGTTGAATAGTTTTGCATGAGGCTCAACTATGTCTCGTTTACCCGATTTATCAAAACCGCATCTGTTAGACCGCTTGGTGGGATATTCCCTGCAAGGCGGATTGCCGGTGTTCTTTTTTGTTCTCTCACTGTCGTTGGGTATAATCGCGTTGATTTTTACCCCCAGGGAGGAAGAGCCGCAGATCGTCGTTCCGATGGCGAATGTGCTGGTTTCAGCACCAGGATTATCGGCCAGGCAGGTCGAAAAACAGGTCACCCAGCCCTTGGAAAAACTGCTGGCCCAGATTACAGGCGTAGAAAATGTCTATTCCCGAACCTTAAACGGGCGCACGATTGTCACCTTGCGCTTTTTTGTCGGTGAAGATCGGGAAGATTCTCTGCTGAATGTGTACAGCAAGCTCTATTCCAATCAGGACAAGATTCCCGCCGGTGTTTCAAACTGGCTGGTTAAGCCGGTGGAAGTCGATGATGTGCCGATTGTGGTCGCTGGCTTGTGGAGTAGTAACCCGGAATTATACGGAGATTATGAGCTGCGCCGGTTTGCCGATGAGCTGACCGCTGAGTTGCAGCAGATTACCGATACCAATCAGATAAACGTGATCGGCGGGCGGACGCGCACGTTAAAAGTGCTGTTAAATCCTCAAAGCATGATGGCGCGGCAGACGACGGCCCTGGAAGTCGCGCAATCGATTCAAGGTTCTAACCAGTTACTTAACGCCGGCATTGTGGCCGTGGATAATAGGGTAATTCAACTGGAAGCAGGCGATTTTATTTATAGCGCCGAGCAATTGCAGAAACTGGTCGTTAATCGGGTCGACGGAGTGCCTGTCTATTTAAAGGATATTGCCGAGATCAGCGACGGGCCGGCCGAGTCGGATCATTACAACTGGCTCAGTTTTGCCGCCGCGCATCCGTTGGCTAAGGAATTTTCTGCCGACTATCCGCTGGTGACATTGGCGGTTGCGAAAAAACGCGGCGCTAATGCGGTGACCGTGGCGAAGAATGTACACCAAAAATTGCAAAAGCTGTCACAGGAATTATTGCCGCCCGAAGTACATGTTGAAGTGTTACGCGATTACGGGCAAACGGCGGATGAAAAAGTAAATAATCTGGTCAGCAGTTTGGGTTTTGCGATCGTGACCGTGGTGTTGTTTATCGGTATTTTTCTGGGTTGGCGGCCCGCGCTGGTCGTCGGCGTGGCGATCCCTATCTGCTACGGTGCAACATTGGCGCTCGACATGTTTTTTGGCTACACCATTAACCGAGTCACCCTGTTTGCGTTGATTCTTGCTTTGGGCTTGCTGGTGGACGATCCGATTACCGGTATCGACAATATCGAACGCTTCATGCGACTGGGCAGCGGTCGCCTGCATGAGCGCATTATTGCCGCGATGGCGGAAATCCGCCCAGCCTTGTTGATGTCGACGCTGACCATTATTCTCGCCTTCATACCGTTGGCGTTCATTACCGGCATGATGGGGCCTTATATGGCGCCGATGGCATTTAATGTGCCGGTAGCGGTGATCTTATCCACCGTGGTCGCGTTTATCGTCACGCCCTGGCTGGCCAGTAAAGCGCTCAAGCCTTCAGCTGAACCGGCAGCCCCTGCGGTCACGCCCGGTTTATACGAGCGCATGGTGACGCCCTGCATTGCCAATCGCAAAGCCGCCTGGAGTCTGATTGTGTTGATGTTGGCGCTGTTTCTGATAACGGCCATGCTGCCGGTATTACGGTTAGTGCCGCTCAAACTGCTTCCGTTTGATAATAAAGACGAGATGCAGGTGATTATCGATATGCCGGAGGGCAGCACCCTGGAACAAACCGCCGGCGTAACTCGGCAGGCCGCGAATTTGGCGGCCAGACTCCCGGAAATTCTGGCGCAAGCGGCTTATGTCGGTGTACCATCGCCCATCGATTTTAACGGCCTGGTGCGGCAATACGATTATCGTGTGGCGCCGCATCTGGCCGATATTCGGCTGACACTTGCGCCCAAATCACAGCGTGAACATCAGTCGCATCCGGTGCTCATCCGGCTGCGAGCCTTGCTGGCGCCATTAAATACCGGCGGCGTTTCGGTCAAAGTGGTCGAAGTGCCGCCCGGTCCGCCGGTGATAAGTACCCTGGTCGCGGAAATCTACGGCGACACTTTGACGAACTACGAGCAACAACGCAAAGCCGCCGGTATCGTGATGGAGCGCCTGGCGCAAGAGCTTTTCGTGGTGGATATCGACTCCAGCGTGGAAGCGTCCCAAGCGCGCTGGCGCTTTCAAGCCGACAAGGAAAAAGCGGCGCTGTCAGGTGTTTCAACGCAAACCCTCGCGCTCACGCTTGATCTGGCTAACCGGGGGCATGTCGCCGGCTACTTGAATCTGGAGCGGGAGGCGCATCCTATCCCCATTCAATTACGCCTGCCGGAACGCTACCGCAGCAACCGGCAAGAATTGGGCGAGTTACCGATAAAAGCTCAAACTCCGTCTGGGCCGGCCATGATGTTACTGGCTGAGCTGGGTGAATTTGTCGAGTCTGATGCCGATCAGTCGATCTACCGCAAAGACCTGAAACCGGTCGTTTATGTGATGGCTGAACTGGAAGGTCGCACGCCTGCGGAAGTCATCGCCGACATCAGCGCCGATTTGAATGGTTCAGTCAAGTCGGCGCCGGCCTGGGATCAACGAAATTTCTTCAATTCCGGCAGTGGCATTCCCTGGCAACTGCCTGACGGCGTGACGATCGATTGGGGCGGCGAAGGCGAATGGAAAATTACCGTGGAAGTGTTTCGCGATATGGGATTGGCTTTTGCCTTTGCGCTGGTCGGTATCTTTTTTGTACTGCGTCTGCAAACGTCCTCGACAACCTTGTCATTGATTATTATGTCGGCTATTCCTTTAACCGTGATCGGTATTATGCCCGGTTTCTGGTTGTTGAATCAGTTTGGCGAACGCGTTATCAACGGCAGTCCCGATCCGGTACTGTTTACCGCAACGGCAATGATCGGGATGATTGCCTTGGCCGGTATCGTCGTCAGAAACTCGTTAATTCTGGTTGAATTTATCACCCAGGCTAGAAACCAGGGGCTGGCTCTACGTGACGCGTTGCTGCAAGCCGGCACGATCAGAATGCGCCCGGTATTGTTGACCGCCGGAACCACCCTGCTCGGTAACATTGTTATCGTACTAGATCCGGTGTTCAGCGGGTTGGCGATTGCCATTATTTTCGGTATTATCGCTTCAACGCTGTTTACTTTGTTTGTGATTCCCACTGTTTACTATTTAATTTACGCCGACGCGGAGAAATGATCTTGCCTAACAATATCAAAACCCTCGCGGTATCGGCTGCCACGCTACTGGTTCTGCTGCTGATGATTCTGTGGATGGCGGGTACCTTTGGACATAAAATCGAGCCAGGAATAAACGAGCCGGTCGGTCAGTATTCGGGCCCAACGTTGACCGTGGTCCCGGAACGAATTCCACTTTTCGAAGAAGTCACTGGGTCGGTGCAATCCAGACAGACAACCGATGTAGCTGCACAAATTCAGGCGCGGATCAAGTCGATTCATGTTAAATCCGGCGATATGATCGAACCCGGACAATTGTTGATTACGCTCGATGATCTGAGCCTTCAGGCACGCAGCGCTCAGGCCGGTGAAAACCTGAACGCGATCAACGCCCGCTTACTTAGCGCCGAGTCTCATTTTCATAGAATAAAAAGCCTTCACGCAAAAGAAAGCGCAACGCTGGCCAATCTTGAAGCGGCCAGGGCCGACTATGAAAGTCTTAAAGCGCAGCTGTCGGCCGCCCAACAGGCGCTGAACGAAACCCGGCATGTAGCTGCTTATAGCCGGATAAAAGCGACTTTTTCCGCGCGCGTAATCGATCGTTATGCCGAACCGGGCGATATCGCTTTACCCGGCAGAAGAATATTGTCCGTTTTCGATCCTGACTCGTTGCGTATCGAAGCCCATGTGCGTGAATCTGTCGCTGTAGCCTTGGCGGTCGGACAAGCGTTGGAAGCCCGGATTGACGCTTTGGACAGAACCATGCCGGTGACTATTGAAGAAATTGTCCCGGCAGCCGATCCCGGTGCACGCAGTGTTTTGATTAAAACCCACACCAAACAACAACCGGGGTTAATGCCTGGCATGTTTGCCCGGCTCCGCATTCCACAAGGGGAAGAACAAGTTCTGTTGATTCCCCGGCACTATCTGCATCAGGCTGGGCAACTAGATATAGTTTGGGTGGTGCAAGACGGGCAGATCGTCCGCCGCTTCGTTCGGTTGGGCCGAAATTTTCCCGATGGTAGGGTTAAAGTGATCGCTGGTTTAAATGCAGGGGAAAAGTTAATACTGTCGGAAACGGATTTGTCGGCCGATTGAATTCGGGTCTGACAGGCTTTACTTGTCCACTTGATTTCCACCCGAATCCGTGAGTAATCCCCCCATTGCTTCATTTTCGCCTGCCCAATGGAGAGGATTCGGGGTTAACGTGATATTTCAGTCTCTTATCTTTATTCACGGCGATTGTTACGACTATGACCTCAAGGACTCAGGTAAGAATTTGCTGGTCGACCATCGCGTCGCGGGGGTTTCTGTTCTCACTCCTTTGGTGGGTTCTCACCGACGGCGCCGGGGCGTCCTGGTGGATCGGTGGGCCGACGGTGTTGCTGGCGGTTGTTTCCAGCGTCGCACTATTGCCACCTACGACTTTCGTCTGGGTTGAGTTTCTGAGGTTCGTGCCCTTTGTCCTCATGCATTCCTTGCTTGGTGGTGCCGATGTGGCCTGGCGCGCCTTTCATCCCGGCTTGCCCATCGCCCCGGATCTGATTGAATATCCGCTACGGCTACCACCGGGGCTGCCGCGGGTGTTCATGGCCAACACGGTCAGTCTACTGCCAGGCACATTGAGCGCCTCTCTCGATCGGAGTGTCTTGAAAGTGCACGTGCTGGACAGTCGGAGAGGTGTTCTGGCAGAACTCGAGGCGGTAGAACAAAGCGTGGCCCGGATGTTCGGTACATCCTATAAACTTTCTGGAGGAGGCGAGTGATATGAAGCGATTCAAGGATATTCTTTGCGTGGTCGAAACTGGAGAGGCATGTAAACCTGCCCTGGAACGCGCCGTCACGCTGGCGGAGAACAACCTGGCCAACCTGACGGTCGTTGACGTGGTCGAGAGTGTCGGAGCCGGCGTGTGGATGCCAGAAGGGGGCCCTCTCGCTGCTGATCTGCAGACCGCGATGATGAGCGATCATGAGCAGGGCCTGGAAGCCTTGGTCAATCCTTACCGCACACGGATCGAGATCCAAACTAAAGTGCTGAAGGGCACGCCTTTTCTGGAGATCATCCGCGAGGTACTGCGCAACGGGCGTGACCTGGTAATCAAAATCCCCGAAACCCAGAAATGGCTGGACCGATTATTCAGCAGTACGGATATGCATCTGTTGCGCAAGTGCCCCTGCCCGGTTTGGCTCATCAAGCCTACCCCGCCGAAATCCTATCAGGTTATCCTGGCGGCGGTCGATGTAGACGATGCGCACCCGCCGGCGGAGCTGAAATCACGACATGCGCTTAACCGGCAGATTTTAGAAATGGCCAGCTCCCTGGCGCTATCCGAGTTTGCTGAGTTGCACATCGCGCAAGCATGGCGTGCGGTCGGTGAGAGCACTATGCTCGGCGCGTTAATGAATACGCCAAAGGAGAAGATTATTGACTACGTCGAACAGGTGAGGCGGCAGCATACGTCCAATTTGGATGCACTCATGGGCGAGTTGGCCAGCAACCTGGGGCAGGAGACCATGGCTTATCTCAAACCCCGAACGCATCTGGTGAAGGGTTGGGCGCATAAAGAGATTCCGGCGCTGGCCAAACGGATCGAAGCCGATCTTGTCGT
>JAQYWA010000331.1 GCA_030145265.1 Desulfuromonas sp.
TTCATACTCATCAGTTGCCCCTCCTTTCAGCCAGGGCCCCGAGCAGGGCGCCGCGGATGACCAGCCCCTTGAGCCGGTTGTCTGCATCGACCACCGCCACCGGGAAGGTTTCGAAGTTAAAAAGTTCGGCGATGCTGGTATCGGTCTGGACCTTGGGCACGTCTCGCATCAGGATCGACTCCAGGCTTTTTTCACCCTCTTTGGCCAGGCGTGAGGCGTCCTCGGCGTGGACGATTCCCAGGAACTGGCGGTCTTTGCCGACCACCATGATGCTGGAGAGGCCGACCTCCTTCATTTTGTGCAGGGCGGTCTTGGGGCCGTCCTTGGGGAAGGTGACGGCCGAGGCCTTGTGCATCACCGACTCGGCGGTGAGCACCTTCGAGACATCGACATCCTCGATAAACTTCTCCACGTAGTCGTCGGCGGGCTGGGTGAGAATCTCCTCTGGCGTCCCTTCCTGAACCACCGCGCCGTCCTTCATGATGATGATCTTGTCCCCGAGTTTCAGCGCCTCGTCCAAGTCGTGGGTGATGAAGACGATGGTCTTGTTGACCCGAGCCTGCAGTGCCAGCAGTTCGTCCTGCATCTCCCGGCGAATCAGCGGGTCGAGGGCGGAAAACGCCTCGTCCATGAGCAGGATGTCGGGGTCGAGGGCCAGAGCCCGGGCCAGGCCGACGCGCTGCTGCATGCCGCCGCTGAGCTGGTGGGGGTAGGACTCTTCCCAGCCCTTAAGGCCGACCAGTTCCAGGGCATCGAGGGCGATGCGGCGGCGTTCGTCGGCGGCGACGCCTCGGATCTCCAGACCGTACTCGGCGTTTTTCAGGATCGAGCGATGCGGGAAGAGCGCGAATTTCTGGAAAACCATGCCGAACTTGGCCAGGCGCAGCTGGCGCAGTCGCTCCTCCGATAGAGTGGTGACATCGACGTCGTCGATGAATACCCGTCCGGCGGTTGGCTCGATGAGGCGGTTAAGACAGCGGATCAGGGTTGATTTGCCGCTCCCGGAGAGGCCCATCACGACCAAAAACTGCCCTTCTTCCAGCTCGAAGGAGACGTCGTTGATGCCGACGGCGAGTTTGTGCTTGCGCAGCAGTTCGTCCTTGGAAGCTCCCTGCTTGAGCAAAGGAATGCCTGCTTTGGATTTGGGCCCGAAAATTTTATAAAGGTTCTCTACCTTGATTTTTACAGTCATAGCAATACGGAGCCAAGGTCCCGGCAATACCGGGTCCGCTGGCTAAAGACTCCTCTTCTGGTTAGGTTCGAAACGGTCGCAGACCCTTTGGTCAGGGCCTGTGTGGGGAGGATTTCAGGGGGTAACTGTGGTCGGAGGTTTTTTGGCCGGGGCCGCGGAGATCGGGGCGACCTCTTGCTCGAAGGTGTTGTCTGGTCTGGCATTCATATGTCTTGCTTGCTTGTTCAATGCACCGTCCTCGGTTTTTATAAACGAATGATCGCAGCCCAGGTGGACAGCCCCTGCATGATCATTTCAATCGAATAGGTTCCTACCACCAGCGCGGTAACCCGTCCCATCACCTCGACATAACGTTCAATGAGTTTTTCATTGCGTGGGCGAACGTAATCGTGAAGTTTTTTAAGGAAAAGCATGGTAATGACCATGATGGCCATGGTCAAAACAATGCAGATAAAAGCAAGGGCGGGAGATAGTTGGGTTCCTGCGAGAATGCTGGCGCTGACGGTACCGGGGCCGATCATGATCGGCAGAGCAATGGAGCCAGCGATGTGCTCCGGGGCCCCTCTCATCTTTTGCAGCGCCTTCGGACCTGAGAAGACAAACTGAATGCCGATCAGAAGAAAGATTATTCCGCCGAAGACCTGAAAGGAGGCAAAGCGGGCCTGCAGTAGATCGGTAAATATTTTGTCACCGACCAATGCGAAAATGACAAAAACCACCCCGCTGATGATTCCGGCCCGAACCAGGATTTTGCTGAAGGCGGAAAAATCCAGTTCCTGGACCAGATCTATAAGATAGATGATGAGCAGGAAAGGGTTGAGAAGCATCAGCAACAGGGCGGCTGAGCTAATGAAACTGTGGGCTGTTTCCGTCAGTATCATGGCAGTGGCTTATGCCAGACGTTCATGCTTTCAAGTTCTCCCGAAATGTGGGTGTTGTGGGTCAGGGTGCCGCTGAAAGTATAGCCCTGTTTGGCGAAGGTAATGTTCATCCCGTACGAATAGGCACGGGCGATGGTGTAAGCCGTCTGGATGCCGCGCTCTGCGGCGGCTTCTTCCAGCTGGGCAAGCAGGTAACTGGCCAGCCCCTTGGAGCGGTAGTCCGGCAGGGTGGCGAAATCGGTCATTTCGGCGTTCTGCCCCCGGATATCCGTTTCAGCCGAGGCCAGGGCGACGAGCTTTTCTTCGTCCCAGAGACCATAGTAGAGCACATGGCTTTCCATGGTCTCGACCAGATAATCCGGATTGTGGATGGGGAAAGGGTAGCTGGCAAAGACCTTTCGGTAAAGCTCGGCCATTTCATCGGCGTCCTGCGGTTCGGTGGGCCGACAGACCAGGGGGTGCTCCAGAACCGGGGCCTCCTCCATCGTCGGTTTTTCGATGGCCGCCTCAAGGGCTTTTTCCACCAGGGACGGTTTTTTTTCGGTCTTTCGCTCGGGGCAAAAGTACTTCCCCATGAAGAAAACCCCCTCTTCGCCCCCGTAAAAGCCCGGAATGTCAGCTTCGGCCCGATACTCGTTATTGGTAAACATCTCCTGGGCCTGGGCCGGCACCTTGGCAAATATTTTCGTGTATCCCCGGGTGAGAGCGAGGCTGTCGAGGTGCGGCAGGATCTCGGGAAGGTCAGCGAGGGAGAGGCTCATCAGGTAGGCCC
>JAQYWA010000332.1 GCA_030145265.1 Desulfuromonas sp.
GATCAGGAACTGGCGACACTCGTTCCGGCCGCAGCCGACAAACCGCCGCTTGCCGAAAAAACCACCGCCTACGTCTGCCGCAACCGCAGCTGCCAGGCGCCATCGACCACGGTGGAGCAGATGCTCCAGCAGTTGGAGGAAACGGGCCGATAACAAAAAGGCAAAGCAAAGGCGGTTAACGCAAAGGCGCAGAGAAAACCAGACCCTGTTTTCAGGGTAAATCTGTGTTCATCCGTGTAATCCGTGTCCCAGGATCCTGACTTGCTGTACCTGTCTCAGCTCCCCAACCAAAGGCAAAACCTTTTGGACACGGTTAAAATCTGATTTACGCGGATCAGGCAAAAACGCTAAGGGCACGGCATACCATGCCCCGCGAAACCCGCCCTATCACGCGCTATCCCTCCAGCACCCGCAACAGGTGCGGCACCAGCTGTTTCTTGCGCGACAGCACCCCTTTGAGCTCGTAGACATTCTCATCCAGCTGCGGATAGCCGATCACGTAAGGAAACTCGCGGCCGCCCAAAGCGAGCAGTAGGCTGGTCCCCTGGACGATGTCGGTGACCAGCAGGCCGGCGGCATCGAGCCCGCGCTCGTCTTTGAGCTTGCCCAGGCTATCGGAAATGTCGTTTTTCATCGCGCTAAATTCGTGAAAACTGACCACCTCGACCTGACCGACGCCGAAAGAGCACTGCCCCGCCTGGTATTCCTTGAAATCGGCCAGTATCAGCTGGCGCACCGTGGGGTAGGCCGCCAGAGCGCTGCCGGCGGCGAACAGGCGTTGGCCGTATTCGAAGGGGTCGAGACCGGCCAGCTCGCCGAGCCAGCGGGCGTACTCGCGATCGAGTTCGGTGGTCGTCGGCGACTTGAGAATCACCGTATCGGAGAGCAAACCGGAGAGCATCAGCCCGGCGGTTGCCGAATCGGGGGTAATCCCGGCTTCGCGATAGAGTGTCGCCACCACCGTGCAGGTGCTTCCCAGGGGCTGGTTGATGAACCGGATGGGAGTGTCGGTATGAAAGTTCCCCAGCCGGTGATGGTCGACCACCTCGGAGATCTCCACCTTGTCAGCGCCGGCCACGGCCTGGGAAAGTTCGTTGTGGTCGACCAGCACCAGCTTGACCGGCGACTGCGCCAGCAGGGTACTCTTGGTCGCCACCGACGCCACCCGCCCGTCGTTGTCGAGCACCACCGCCCCCGGATCATTACTGTGCATCAACTTGAGACGCAACTCGTCGAGGCGGTCCTGCAGCCCGACGGTCAGAAAATCGTCACTGACCAGGCAGCGAACCGGCGTGGCCAGACGGGTCAGCCAGGTGCTGGTGGCGGTGTCGAAGGCGGTTGAGAGGATGGTGACGCCCTTCTCCTTGCCTCGCTGCACAATGTCGTCGGCAATCGGCAGGTTGCCGGTGACGATCAGGACCCGCACCCCCGCTTCCACCGCCTCCTGCTGGATGAATTCGCGGTCGCCGGTAATCAGGATAATGCGCCGGGGATCGAGAGGGGCGATTTTCTCCCGGAACGTGGCCGAAGCCATGGCTCCCACGTACAGATCGAGATCCTCCTCAACATGAGCATCGACCAGGTTAACCGCGGTCGCCTTGAGGCACTGGCGGATCGAGTCGGGCGAAGCGGCCACCCGGCGGATCTCCGCCTCGTGGCTCGGCACCAAAAACTTTTCCGAGACCTTCTTCAGCACCAGCATTCCCAAAGGGCGCCGGTCATCGTCAAGCACCGGCAGCAGGCGGATACTGTGGGCATGAAACAGCTCGAGCGCTTTCGACAGGGGAGCATCCCCGGCGATGGTCACCACCTCGCTGCGCATCACGTCGCGAACCCGGGGATAAACATCGACCAGCAGCTTCGGCCGCGGCACGGCCAGGGTATTGATTACAAACTCGGTCTGTCGATTCAGGTCTCCGGCCCGCGCCGGTTCGATGTTGTCGACCCCCTGCCGGGAGCGCAGGCGGGCGTAAGCGATAGCGCTGCAGATGGAATCAGTATCGGGATTTTTATGCCCGATCACGTAAGTGGTGGTACTTTTCATATAGTCCCCTTGAATGCCCACAAGCATCATATTTATTCTTTTTCGCGCGCCGGTTCCAGCAGCGTTCCGTAAACGTCGCCAAGCCCGATCACCTTTTCGACGATCCCCCGAGCCGGCAGCCAGCGCTTATCGAACCAGACATACACGGCCCCGCCCGCAGTATCGAACACTTCGGGATCGAGGATAATCTTGACCAGCTTCCCGTCGGCAGGGAAAAAATCCGGGCGCACCGGCAGCGGGCCGGGGAGAACCTCTGCCTCGATGGTGGCCGTCCCCTTCCTGGAAAAGGTCGGGATGCGGTAGCGGCCGCCAGGGACTATCGGACCGAAAAAACCGGCCTGAAAATTAAAAAATGCGGTGAGGATGTCGTTGGGCGCCGCCGCTTCGTCCATCGGCAGCAGCTCTGCGTCACCGAGGACCCCGTTGCGGCCCCTCTGGTAACTCACCTGCCGCTCTTCATGATCGAAAAGGTAGAGCTTACTGCGGTCCTTGCGCTTCTTCCCCCGCCCCTTAATAACCCGCGATTCATAGGAGATCGCCCGCAGCGGCCCCTCAGCCGTTCTTTCCATCACCGAAACATAGCGCTGCACCCGGTCCGAAGTCAGCCAAGCCGCCACCCCGCGGGTGCGTGCCTCGAGCACCGCCCGGTAGGTACCGGGGCGTGATCCGGCGGCAAACGAAAGGGATCCTTCGGCGATGGAATCAAACCAGAGAAAATCGATATTGTAGCGCAGGTGTTGCCCGAGCCAGTGGTCGAAAACGGCAGCAGAAGACGCTCCCGCCGGCGGCACCGCCG
>JAQYWA010000333.1 GCA_030145265.1 Desulfuromonas sp.
AGACCAACGCTCAGAACAGGTAGTAGGTGATTTCGTTAAAGCCAACGAGCAGTTCCAGGCCGGCCATTTGAGGAGGCTCGCAGTGGGCGACATTCCATTCTGCGAGGAGGGATGCCGCATGTTCGCCACAATCAGGGGTGAAGAAGAGTTCCAGACCACCATCCTGACCCTCTCTCTGAAAAAGGGCCATCATGCGCGGGGCGTTTGCGGCCTTGAACGCTTTGTAAAAATCATCCTTATACCTTTGCATCACACCTTCAGCGACCTGTTCTTGTGGCAGGGAGATACGGTACCATTTCATTGATGCGACTCCTTCAAAACAGATGTAACGACCTGCCGGCGACTCCCATCCTCGCCACCAACCTGCCAAAATAAGAACCGTCCGGGTCGTTACCTTAGATCATAATTAAGTAGATGTCCCCGGAATCCGCCCCACTCAACGCCTTACACGTATAGCCGGCTCCTGGTTGTGCTTGGCGATATCCGTCTGAACTTGCTTGACGCTCCGCGGGTAGATGATCTCACGTCCCATCAGGCTGCCGACGTAGGCAAGGCTGTTGCGTGTGGGCATCAGTTTGCACTTGACGTTGTGGATTCCTTCACCGAGCAAGATCCATATCGCGTCGGCTTTCTTGCTGGTGACCACGACCTCCAGGATCTGATCGTTTTCCGTATGCACCTTGATCTTTTCGTCATCCATTCGGGATCAATTCTCCTTGTTCATATTTGGTCAAATCGGGTAGAGTCCAACAGCCTCCTGAAGAAAATCAAACATATTGACTTCTGACTGCCCGGAGATTAGCGTGCATCACACATAACCTAAAAGGAGATACCGCATGAAAATATGTTTCCCGGTAGAAAGCAATGAGGGATTGGAAAGCTCTGTTTTCGGCCATTTTGGCTCCGCCCCCCTGTTCCTTATCGTCGATACGGAGACCAACAGGATCGAAGAAATTGACAATGGAGATAAGCAGCACAGTCACGGCGCCTGCAGTCCCCTGAAAGCCCTTGGCGGGCAGAGGGTCGATGGCATTGTGGTCGGGGGCATCGGTGGTGGCGCCCTGGGGCGCCTCAATCAACTCGGCATGAAGGTCTACCGCGCCGCGGCAGATACGATCGCCGAGAATCTTGCCGCCCTGGCGATCAATGAACTGTCTGAGTTGACCCCTGAGCAGACCTGCGGCGGACATGGGAGTGGCAATGGACACGGTCAGGGTTGCGCGCATCACTGAGGCGGAGGGGGGGGGGCAGCCATCCTGTGCTGCGGCGACGGTTCAGAACCGTTGCCGTTCCGCCACCTCCGCCAACCCCTTCCACAACACTCTCTGGGGCAGATCGTAAAGGCTGTACGCCCTGTGGTGACGGGTCGGCAGGGCCCTGGCCGCGGCAATCATCATGCGGGCGGCCAGAACCGTCTCCGAGAAGCGCGCCTCAAGCAGAAAGACCTGATGACCGCAGGCGGCATCCTCATGACGCTCAATAACAATGCCGCGCCCTTCCTCCTCGAATTCGGCGAGACTTTCCACCGGAAAGACCAGGGTCTCCTCATCGAGAAAGAGGGGATCAGCAACAATGGCCTTCGCCACGTCTTCAAAGACCGCGCCTTCCTCCAGTTCGACATAAAGGTAGCGCTGTTTCCTCCCCCGGGCCGCGGGCAGTTCGGTGCAAAGGGCCTTCTTTACACCGACGATGGTACCGGCCACCGTGGAATGGTGCAAACTGGCAGCGGGGTGGTGCGAGGTCTCGGTAAGCCCCTTGGGAATCAGGATGGCAAAAAGTCCGCGAAACAGCGAGAGCGCGCCGGGGTCCCAGCCGGCACCGACAATGGCCGAGGTTTCGTGATGGATGGCCAGGCGGTCGAGTTCCGCTTTGTGGCTGAGAAAGGCCTCCTCATGCAGAGTAGCACATTCGACCACAGGAATCCGGTGCTGCAGCAACCCTCGCGCCACCTCGAACACCTGCAGGGTCGGGACGCAGATCACCGCGGCATCGACATCTGCCAACTCGCTGATATGGGATACCGTCGCAACCCCGGCCAAGGGCGGGGGCAGCTTTTCGCTGAGCCGGTCCGCCCGGCGGACAATCCCTGCAAGCTCGAGGTTGTCATCGGCCAATATCCCCCTGGCGCAGGCTCGGCCCAGGCGGCCGAAGCCGATGACCGCCAGGCGCTGCTTCTCGTTGTTCCGCCTTGGGCTCGCCTTCTTCATCAAAAGACCTTTCTGAACCCCCTCAACGGGATGCTGGTTAATTGTTGAATTTCCAGAGTGAGAAAACCAGATCGTCAACCATAAAGATTCTCCTGTCTGTCAATGCTTCCCAAGCCGCGGGTTAATGCTGTTGACACAAGCATAGCAGATGGAGGCAAACTTGTTTCACGCAGGGCCGTCTGACAAGCTGGAGGCAAAGCATCTGAAATAAACTGCCCCCCAAACCACCCGTAAATACGCAGGACGCGCCCTTAGCCGCCTGAAACCACGACCCGCCCCGGTCGCCCCTCCTCCCCGACAACGGTGGCGTGCAACGGCAGAAATTGTTTGCACACCCACAGGTTGGTGAGCAGATGGCGGGTGATGCAAGAGGTGGTGAAGGACGATTCCCCTTGCGCCAGCGCCAGATAGGGGACGAGCTGGTCGGCCAGATGGGGATCGAGAGCCGCTTCGCCGACCTGATGGCGGAGGAGCTCGCGGGCCGCTTCCGCCCCCACCGTTTCAGCCCGCTTGCCGAGTGCACCGAGGGCGGCGAACCCGGCCAGGGCGTGTTCCGACTCTCCCCGCAGGAAGACGAAGGTCCCCTTCCCCGGCGTCTGCACCTCGGCACAGTCGAT
>JAQYWA010000334.1 GCA_030145265.1 Desulfuromonas sp.
TCCATCCCTACACCACTGTGGCAGGAAAGTTCGAGGATGTGGATCTTCGGGTTGACCTGGCGGGCGAACTGTTTACATTTCTCCAAGTCGAAGCGCAGGTAGGGGAGCAGGTCGATCTTGTTGATCAGCATCAGGTCGGCGGCCTGGAACATTTGCGGGTATTTGAGCGGCTTGTCCTCGCCCTCGGTGACCGACAGCACGGCGACCTTGTGGTCTTCGCCGAGGTCGAAGGCGGCCGGGCAGACCAGGTTGCCGACGTTCTCGATCATCAGGATGTCGCTGGCGTCGAGGTCGAAGTCGTCAACGCCGTGGCCGACCATGTGGGCGTCCAGGTGACAGCCGGCGCCGGTGTTGATCTGCTTGACCGGCACCCCGGTGGCGGCGATGCGGTCGGCGTCGTTGGCGGTCTGCTGGTCGCCTTCGAGGACGGCGAAGCGCAGTTTGCCTGCAAGGTCGGCGAGGGTCCGCTCGAGGATCGAGGTTTTGCCCGAGCCGGGGGAACTCACCAGGTTGAGGACGAAGAGCTGCTTTGCGGCGAAGCGGGCGCGATTGTTTCCGGCCAGGCGGTTGTTCTTGCCCAGCAGGTCTTCCTCGATGCGCACGGTCTTGCCCTTGCCGTGCTCGTGGTGGTGATGGTGGTCATGGCCGCTCGGGCCGCAGCCGCAGTCGATGCACATGTCAGTCGATCTCCATTTCCTTGACTCTGAGTTCGTCTCCCTGGATTCGTTGCAGCGCCATGCTTCCGCAGCTCGGGCATTCGAAGCTATGGGGTTCCAGGTTGCACTCGGCCTGGCAGGCGTCGCAACGTCCGCGGCCGGGGATCCGGTCAATGATCAGGGAGGCTCCCTCAAGAAGTGTTCCCTTGCTGCAGGCCTCGAAACAGAATTCCACCGCATCGGGGACCACGCCCGACAGTTCGCCGATTTCGACGGTGACGCTGCGGACGACCGTTGCGCCTTGTCGACGGGCGTTTTCTTCACAGATTTCGACGATGCTGCGGGTGATGCCGACTTCGTGCATGGGAAGTTTTCCTTTGTTACACAGGTGTTTCGTCGCATTGAGAAAGCGTTTACTATAGAGGCATGTCCAGAAAAAAATCAAGGATTCAACGTCAACGATGCTGTCCCGCCGGCTGGAGATGCTGGTGTGGATCTACGTTTCTTCCGAGAAAGACACTCTCGGCCAGGCCCTGGCCAAGATGCACGCCAAGCTGAGCAGCGTGCTCTGCCAGGTGCAGGACACGGCCCCGGTCATTGCCCTGGATGACGATGAGCTCGGCAAGTATTAGTTTCCACCAGTTGTTGTTGTAAACCATAAAGAGCCGCCCCCGAGAGGGTGCGGCTCTTTTGTATTGTGGCAAGGTTCTTGGCCCTTGGCAATTTCCCGGCATTGCTTATGCATTTATCGAAAGCTGACGGAACTTTTCCACTAATGCTACAGTTACGGAGGTCCTTCCGATGAAAGTTGCCCTGGTTGTTGATGACGAACCCCTGCTTCGCCGCCAGGTGGGTGAAACCCTCTTGAATCACGGGTTTGAAGAAATTATCGAGGCTGAAAACGGGCGCCAGGCGGTCGACATTGCGTTGATCCGCAAGCCCCTGCTGATTGTCATGGACGTGTCCATGCCTGTTATGGATGGGGTCACTGCTGCTGAAAAAATAGGCAAAAGGCTGTCGGCTCCCATTGTGTTGTTGACTGCCACCGAAGATTCGGAAACGATCGAGCGGGCTCGCGACGCCGGGGTTATGAGCTATGTGCTTAAGCCGTCCCGCGATGCCCAGCTGCATGCCGCGGTCGACCTGGCCATTCACCAGTTTGTCGAGGTATCAAGCCTGCGCGACGAGGTGGCCCACCTCAAGGAAACCATCGAGGCGCGCAAGCTGATCGAGCGGGCGAAGGGGTCGCTGATCAAGCAGGGGCTGTCCGAGCCCGAAGCCTATCGGCGCATGCAGAAAATCGCCATGGACAAGCGCAAGACCCTCAAAGAGGTGGCCGAAGCCATTTTGCTGATGGAAGGATAGGCAATCATGGAAGCGACGCCGATGAATCTCTGCAGCCTGCCGCCGTGGGCGATCGCTTCCCGCCATTTTAACGAGAATCCCCGGCCGCTGGAAATTCAGGGGGTACGGCAGGCCAACCGACTGCTGTTCGAACGGCTGGCCGCCCTCGACGACCCGCTCGAACGCGGCGCCCAGTTCCACGACTACATGGACGTGACCTTTCAGCTGCACCAATGGGCGCAGGAGACTTCGGCCAAAGGGCGCAAGAGCCTGAAAAACAGCTACCTGCGGTTCCTGCGCGGCTGGATGTTCGACGCTAATTCCCTGGAGGGGGCGGTGCTCAAGGGCTGGGTGGAGAGTCGTTTCGGGCTGCCGCCGACCTTTCACCGCGAGCCGATTCGCGATATCCACAGCGAAGCCTACTTCCTGTACCTGGTTGAGCGCATGAAAGGGTCGGCCTGCACCAGCGCCATCAACTCCCAGTTCGACGTGTTGTTCGAGTTTGTCCAAGCTGAATTGAGGCGGCGCCATCCCGGTCTCAGCCATATTACCCTGTATCGCGGCATCAACGATTTTGACGAGCACATGGTCATCGAGCGGCTGGGCAAACATGATTATCTGCTGCGGCTGAACAATCTCAATTCCTTCACCAACGATTTTGAGCGGGCCTGGGAGTTTGGCACCAAGGTGTTGCGGGCCGAAGTGCCGCTGGCCAAGGTGGTGTACCAAGGCGACCTGCTCCCTTCGTCGCTGCTCAAGGGGGAAGGGGAGCTGATGGTGATCGGCGGCGAGTACCAGGTCAAGGTGATGACCGGCGGCTGAGG
>JAQYWA010000335.1 GCA_030145265.1 Desulfuromonas sp.
CCGAACCCGTAGACGGCGACCATCCAGGTCCCACCCATCGAAGCGATGTGGCAGCCGTCCTTGACGTTACCGCCGATATCCGCCAGATCCATCAGTACGGCATAGCGGGCGTACTTGATTGACTGTTCCATCTGCCCCACCTCAGCGGCAATGATGCTCTGAATACAGGCCGACAGTGATGAATCACCCGTAGTCAGCGGGTCGTAATAATCAAAATTGCGCTTTTTCTGCTCTTGGGAAAACTCGTTGCCGAGCAGAAACATAGCCAGCACGATATCCGCCTGTTTGATAACCTGATGCCGGTAGATGACCAGCGGATGGTGATACAGCAACAGGGGGAACTTGTCGCGAGGGGTTTGTTTCAGGTCCCATACTTCGCGGTCGAGGAAGTTGTCGTCCTGCGGATGAATCCCCAGTCGCTCATCGAAGGGGATGTACATAGTGTCGGCGGCCCGTTGCCATTCGTCAATTTCTTCAGGCTGCAGTCCAGTGCGGTAGACCAGGGTCTCGTAATGATCGTGATAGGCGTCGCGCATGGTGGCTACGGTTTCGGCGGCAAAATTCAGATTCATCCGCGCCATCAGGTTGGTGTAGGTATTGTTGTTGACCACCGTCGTGTATTCGTCGGGCCCGGTCACACCGTGGATACAGAATTTGCCCCCGTTCCGCTCCGAATAGAAACCGAGGTCGGCCCACAGGCGGGCGGTTTCGACCAGCATTTCGGCGCCCTCGTTATAGAGGAGGGAATTGTCGCCGGTGATTTCCACGTACTTCTTCAACGCGTACATGATATCGGCATTGATGTGGTACTGGGCGGTCCCGGCCGCATAATAGGCCGAGGCCTCTTCGCCGCTGATGGTCCGCCAGGGGAACAGAGCGCCCTTCTGATTCACCTCCCGGGCACGCTGCCGAGCCTTATCGAGCATGCTGTATCGATACAACAGCAAATTGCGGGCAATGCGCGGCGCCGTGTAGATGAGAAACGGCAGCACGTAGATTTCGATATCCCAGAAATAATGTCCCTGGTAGGTCTGGCCGGTCAGCCCCTTGGCTGGTATCCCCGTCCCTTCAGCCCGGCCGCTGGCCTGAAGAATCTGAAACAGATTCCATCGTAGAGCCTGCTGAATTTCCCCCCGCGGACGGGGTAAATCGGATGGCAGCCCCTTGACCTGAACGTCGCAACGATCCCAGTAATGGTCCAGGTACTTGCGCTGTCCCTCCAGCAGACGGGGAAATCCCTGCTGTATCGCCCGCCCAAGGGTCCGCTCGGCACGGCGGCAGAGCTCATCTGGCGGCGCTTCAAGCGAAGTATGATACGAGAGATATTTCACAAGTTGGATCGGTTTTTTCGCCAAGGCATCGACAGAAACGATTACCTCACCGTAATCGTCGCTGCTCTCGAGCTGGAGGATGTACGGGCATAGCGTATCGACGACATGCTCCATCCCACAGCCAAGGGTCATCCCGCTACTGCTGGCCCGGTAACCGAGCATCACCCGGTTGTCGCTAACATAATGCACAGCGGGTGACAGCACCCGTTCGGGAAAACCGGGGCTCTGGCGGGGATCGCCATGACTGACCTGGTTGGTCTGGTTACCACGAATCTGCGACGAGATCACGACTGATGCATCGTCATTGAGCACCGTCACCTGGTATGAAATTGCCGCCAGGTGACGATATTCGAAAGAAACCAGGCGCCGCGATTCGATCAGCACCTGCTTGCCTGAAGGAGTCTCCCAGAGCACCTCGCGGTCCAGCGTGCCGGCCTTCATGTCAAGGGTCCGCTCAAACAGCAACAGCTTGGCCGACGCCAGCGAAAACAGCTCGTCGTCGACATAAAGTTGGATCAACTTGCCGTCAGGGAGGTTGAGCATGGTCTGACCGGTCTTGGCGAAACCGAAGGCCTGCTCCCCATAGATGATCGGCCAGGTTTCGTGAAAACCGTTGACAAAGGTTCCGGACTGCACCGCCGGGGCCCCTTCCTCAAAATTGCCCCGCAGCCCAAGATACCCATTACCGATGGAAAAAATCGTCTCGGTCTGCGCCTGGAATCGCGGATAAAAGCTGCGCTCGATGATTTTCCAGCCTTCGACCGGGTAGATATGCGGAGGCGGGTTCAGTGTTTCATGTCTGATCATAAAAAATTATCCTGACGAAAACAGAATGGCCGGATCAGGCCAGCAGTTCACCGAGGTCAGCAACCACCAGATCGGCACCGCCCTTCAGCAGCGCCTCGGCATCGCCGTGTCGGTCCACGCCGATCACCAACCCGAAACCACCGGCGCGCCCGGCCTGCACCCCTGAAATGGCATCCTCGACCACAACGGAACGGGACGGTTCGACCCCCAGCAATTGAGCCCCCTTGAGAAAAGTATCCGGGGCCGGTTTACCTGCAAGGTGCAAATGTTCGGCCACTTCTCCATCAACCACCTGCTCGAACAGGTCGCGAATACCGGCCGATTCAAGGACCCGTTTGCAGTTCTTGCTTGCCGAGACGACTGCCGTACGAATTCCCCGGGCAAGCAGCCATTTAACCACCGCGACGCTTCCGGAAAACACCTCGATCCCCCCCTCTTCAAGGCGCTTCTTCACCATCACATCCTTACGGTTGCCAAGACCGCATACCGTCTCAAGCAGAGGATTATCTTCCGGCGAACCGTAGGAGAGATCGATATGACGCGAGGACAAAAAACCCTGCACCCCATCGTAACGCAGCTTGCCATCGACAAACGACTTGTAATCCGTGTCAATATCGAACGGAACAAACAGAGAACCGGTCTCTTCAGCCCGCTGCCGCAAAAAATCATCAAACATCGAC
>JAQYWA010000336.1 GCA_030145265.1 Desulfuromonas sp.
GCTTACCTCAATCCGTCAGGGTGTGGGGTAGATACGGATCAGAAAGCGAGGTGATTGCTAGTGGAAATCCAGGTCATCGACAACAATGTCGAGAAGGCCATCCGAGTGCTCAAGCGTAAGCTGCAGCAGGAAGGACTCTTTCGTGAAATGAAGCAACGCAAGTTTTACGAAAAGCCCAGCGTTAAGCGCAAGCGCAAGGAGAAGGAGGCCCAGCGTCGACTGCGCAAGAAAATGCGCCTGATGAAACGCGACTAACGCCTCGTTGCCATATTGTCAAAAAGAAAGGGTCGATCCTATTGGATCGACCCTTTCTTTTTGTGTATTACAGCCGGCCGCATGGTTTTATGCGGCCGGCTGTCTTTTAGGGGGGGGCTCAGTTGGGGAGCGAAGGGAGTTCGAGGCCGGCGATCTTATCGAGCATGCGGACGACCTGGCAGCTGTAGCCGAACTCGTTGTCGTACCAGACGTAGAGAACGACGCGGTTGCCGTCGGTGATGGTGGCCAGCGAATCAACTACCCCGGCGTGGCGGGAGCCGACGAAGTCGCTGGAGACCGCTTCCGGTGAATTGGTGTAATCCAGCTGGTTCTGCAGCTGGGAGTCGAGGGAGACGTCGCGCAGGTACTTGTTCAGTTCCTCCACGGTGGTTGCCTTCTCGAGGGTCAGGTTGAGAATCGCCAGTGAGACGTTGGGGGTCGGCACGCGAATGGCGTTGCCGGTCAGCTTGCCGGTCAGTTCCGGCAGGGCCTTGGCCACCGCCTTGGCGGCGCCGGTCTCGGTGATGACCATGTTGATCGGAGCGCTGCGGCCGCGGCGGGAGTTTTTATGGTAGTTGTCGATCAGGTTCTGGTCGTTGGTGTACGAGTGGCAGGTTTCGACATGGCCATTGGTGATGCCGAACTTGTCGTTGACCGCTTTAAGAGCCGGCACGATGGCGTTGGTGGTGCAGCTGGCGGCGGAGAAAATCTGCTCGCCTTCGGTCAGCAGTTCGTTGTTGACCCCGTAGACGACGTTGGGAATGTCGCCTTTGCCGGGAGCGGTGAGGATGACCTTGGAAATCCCTTTGGCCTGCAGGTGACGTCCTAGCCCGTCCCGGTCGCGCCACTTGCCGGTGTTGTCGACCAGGATTGCATCCTGGATGCCGTACTGGGCGTAGTCGACGTTCTCGGGGGCGTCGGCGTAGATGATGCGGATCATGTTGCCGTTGGCGATGATCGCATTTTCTTCCTCGTCAATGCGGATGGTGCCGGTGAAGGGGCCGTGCACCGAGTCGCGGCGCAGCAGGCTGGCGCGCTTGATCAGGTCGTCTTCGCTCCCTTTACGCACGACTGCGGCGCGCAGGCGCAGCTTGTCGCCGCCGCCGGTCTGTTCGATGAGGATGCGGGCGAGCAGGCGGCCGATGCGGCCGAAACCGTACAGCACCACGTCCCGCGGTGCGTTGAGCAGGGCCTTCTTGCCGGTGTTGACCGAGGCGAGCTCCTGGCGCACGAAATCGTCGACGGAGGTGCCGGCGGCCTGGGCCTGGTAGCGGACCGTCAGCTTGCCGATGTCGATGCGGGCCGGGGCCAGCTCGAGCTTGGCGATTGCTTCAAGAACCGGGGCGGTGTCCCGCACCCAGAGTTCAGTTTCGAGAATCTGCCGGGCGAAGCGGTGGGCCTTGAGAATGTCGATGGTCGACTGATTGACCAGCGAACGTCCGTAGACTGTGGTCACCACGCCGTGGTTGCGGTAGAGCCGGCCGATGACAGGAATCATCATCTCGGCGATCTCTTCGCGGGTTTTCCAGTCCTTGAAGTAGCTTTCCTGTTTTTCCGTCTGCATTGCGGATCCCTTCTGAGCAAATTGTGCGCAGCATCAACCGGTTGAGTAAAAAGGCGGGCGTATGCTAAACGAAGTCCCTTGATTTATCAAGCGTTTAATCTGGAGTTTCGGGATGGCCCGCCACCGTTAAATATACACATTCCGCTGGACTTGTAGGCAGTTGGTTGATATCATTAAAGATGTTTAAATGATAGCGATATCTAAACCCTTTCCAGCGCAGTGCAAGGAGGTCAAGAAGCTATGGGCAATGCGGTGCATTACAGCGAACTCGGCTTGGCTAACACCCGGGAACTTTTCAACAAAGCGGTCACCGGTGGCTATGCCATTCCGGCTTACAATTTTAACAACCTGGAGCAGTTACAGGCGATTGTCCTGGCCTGCGCCGAAACCAATTCGCCGGTGATCATCCAGGTCAGCAAGGGGGCCCGCGATTACGCCAACCAGACCATGCTGCGCTTCATGGCGATGGGCGCCGTGCAGATGGCCCGCGAGATCGGTTCTAACATCCCCATCTGCCTGCATCTTGACCATGGCGACTCTTTCGAGCTGTGCAAGTCGTGTGTCGATTCGGGATTTTCTTCGGTTATGATCGACGGTTCCCACCTCCCCTATGACGAAAACGTGGCCCTGACCAAGAAAGTCGTCGAATATGCCCACAAGTTCGACGTCTGCGTCGAGGGCGAACTTGGGGTTCTGGCCGGGATAGAAGACGAGGTTGTGGCCGAGCATTCGACCTACACCAAGCCTGAGGAAGTCGAGGATTTCGTCAAAAAGACCGGGGTCGACTCCCTGGCCATTTCCATTGGCACCAGCCACGGCGCCTATAAATTCAAACTCAAGGAAGGGGAAGAAGTGCCGCCGCTGCGCTTCGACATCCTCGATGAGGTCGAGCGCCGGATTCCCGGTTTTCCCATCGTGCTCCACGGCGCCTCAAGTGTGGTGCAGGCGTATGTTCAGCTGATCAACCAGTACGGCGGCAAGATGGACGGCGCCGTCG
>JAQYWA010000337.1 GCA_030145265.1 Desulfuromonas sp.
AACCAGGCCAGAAGCGCTACACCGTCCTCCTTGGCCACCCCACCGAGCCAGGCCTTAATTCCGCCATTCATATTGAAGACCTCACGAAACCCGGCCTGCAACAGCACCGCCGACGCCGCCCGACTGCGCACACCGGAGGCACAGTAAACGATCGTGCTTTTCTGCGGATCCAGCCTTTCCATCTGCTCGCCCAGGATTCCGACGGGAATCAACAGCGCCCCGGGCAGGTGTCCCTGCTCATACTCGCCGAGCTGACGCACGTCGAGCAGCTGATAGTCATCGGGACTGTGCTGCTGCAGAAAGCGGCGAACCTCTTCTGCCTTGAGCCCCGGCACCGGCTTGAAATAAGCGAGTAAACCCATTATCCCCGTCCCTTCGCCGCGCGAGCCGCCTATTCAGTCCGTTCGCCCGAAACCTGAAACCTGGCCATAAAACGGCGATCGATCCAGTCTTTGAGCAGAAACGGCCAGCGGCCGGAGAAGACCAGCCGACCCCGCTGGAGGATGCCCCGCCCGTTGCCGAGATTAAGAATCAGCATATACATCTTCTGCGGAACGAAATGCCGCATGGCCTCTTCTTCAAGGGCGGCCATCAGGTTATGGTAGAGGATCGGGTTCTGGCGCACGGCAAAAACACCGACCTTGGGCAAAGGCCGGCTCTGCAGACAGATGCAGTCGCCGCCGCCGAACAGCTCGGGCGAACTCAGGCTGCGCAGGGTATCATCGACCAACAGCCCGCCATCCGCCCCCACCTCCAAGTTGGAATCAGTAAAAATCCTGGAAGGCTGAACACCTACGGCCAGAAAAACCCGATCGCAGACAAGCTCGTCGCCGTCCGACAGGACAACCCGGCTTGCCTCTATCGATTGCGCCTTCACTCCCTCAAGAACGCGGATGCCTCGCTCAGCCAGCGACGCCAGCGCCAACAGGCGAACCCGATCCGGAAATCCGCCGAGCAAACGCCGGCCGCCCACCAGAGTCAGCTCCGCCCGCCCGCCGACATCCCGCACCAGCCGCCAGAGATTGCCACACAGCTCGATTCCGGCGGGGCCGCCCCCCACCACCACCAGCCGCATCCGCTTGGCGGACAGTTCGGCCAGAATCCGCTGACGGGCCTCCAATAGACCGCTGATCGGTTTGACGGGAATAACGCAAGAGGGGATGCCGGCATCCAGAGAATCGGGGACGCTGCTGCCGGTATTGAAAGACGCGAAGTCGTAGGAGAGTGAATCGCCGGAAGCCAGCTGCAGGAGGCGCTGGTCGGCATCGATGCGAACAACCTGGTCGCGGACAAAGGCCGCGCCGCGGTCCGTAGCCATGCGGCCGACATGAAACCGCACCTGGTCCGGTGAGTAAAGACCAGAAATGAGCCCCGGTCCCATCCCGGAATAATAGTGGTATTCGCTGGGATTGACCAAGGTGACCCGATGTCCCCGGTCAACAAAGTCCTTGAGATTCTTCAGCACGGTCAGGTGGGCATGCCCCCCGCCCACCAGGATCAGATGTTTGCCCATGGCCAAGGTCCTCCTCAGCCATCAGGTTATACGAAAAGCAGAAGTTGTCAATCAGATCGGAAGGTTAGAAAGAAACGCCGGCGGAACCGGGAAGGTGTCAGGAAAAACCATTGCGGCGTTTTTTACGGGAGAACTTGCCGGAAACCCAGCCGCCCAAAAAGACCCCGGCGCCAGCCAGGAACCACTGGATCATCGCCGTTCGCAGCAGGGTGCGGTTCTCTTCCCGCAGCACCTTGAGCTCGGCGGACAGCTGGCTGTTCTCGGAAGCCAGGCGATCCCGTTCATCGCTCAGCGCCACCACGTTTTCCGACTTTTGACTGAGATCATCATACCTGACCTGCAATTTCTGCAAGGCCGCTGTGGTTTTCTCCAACTTACTGTTTAACTGCTCCTGCTGCTTCTGGCTTTCGGCAAGCTGCGCGCTGATCTCGGTGCGCCCTGAACCGGCGGCAGCGAGCTGCGACTTGAGCTGTTTGATTTCTTTCCGCAGCGCCGCGATAACCTGGGGTTTCGGTGTTTCATCGTTCAGGTACTGTTTCAGTACGTATCCTTCTTCACCGCTTTTTATCCGGACCTTGAAATACTCCTTGCCCTCTTCAAGAACCTCGACCGGAGTGCTCGTTTTCAGGGTTTTGATGATGCGATACTGGGTCCCCTTCCCCTCGCGGAAGGTAATGACCAATTCGTCGGCGACGTACAGTGTTTTGGCCGAAGCCAGGCTGGCCTGGCTGAGCAGCAGGGCCGACACGGCCAAGGGGATAAAAAGATTGAGCAAACGGCGGGGGCTTGGTACATCAAAGTATTTCATAATCAAACCTGTCGTTGAGCGTTCCTCGCGATGTCTGGATTTTGGTAGCCACCTGATACCGACCAGGGGCAGCAAAATAGATATCCGCGTCGTAGCCTCCCCGAACGGCCAGTGCCCGGGCCTGCAGTTCAGAGCCGCGCGGTCCGGTGATGCGATAGACAACGGACACCTCGTCGATGAAACCCTGTTGCTCGCCGGAGATATACAGAACCAGCTCAGGCGACTGCATAGGGGAAGATGTCTGCGGCAGCAGCAGTCGATAATCGAGCAGCAACCCGTCCTGTACCGAAACACGGATCGACTCGCCGCGAGGTTCCGTGGAAGACGTCCATGAACCCTCCCCATTATGCCCCATCTGTCCGGCATACGCAACCAAGGCCATGGCTATGCCGCAAGCCAGAATAACCAGGGTACGCAGAAACCGCTTATCCATAATCGCGCCTCCATTTGCCATTTACGCCTCACAAAGAGAGCAAAAAGTTTCAAACTTACC
>JAQYWA010000338.1 GCA_030145265.1 Desulfuromonas sp.
GGGGGGGCCCCCTGACGACCTGGCCAAAAGCTAAAATTCACTTTCCTCTCCCTGTGCATTTGACGTCCTCATTTTTTTTGTTTGGGTTTGCTCTCGGTCACATTTTTACCAGAAAGGGCAAGAGGCATGATTTATCGCTACAATTCTCCTGTTGGATCTTTCACAATCTGCCCTGTTGGGAGCGGGCAATTCGAGTTGCACATAAATAAAACATTTCTAGCCTCCTATCGAACACCCGAGGCGGCCACCCTTGATGTCTCCTTGCATGCTACGGGCTGGAAAAAATGGGATCTTTTTCCCGGCCATGAAGGTCCACGGAACTTATTCGAATGGGAAATGTGGCGAATTCGTAGGTCTTCGAACCGAGAGGAGATGGCCGCGGCTTGACATATACGCAGGTGATGAAAACCTTCGGATTATTTCTCAAATATCACTATCAATAAGACACCAAAAACCCACGGTTACCATACCGTGGGTTTTTCCTATAATGCGGGGCATGTAGGAAAATGCATTGCCCCCTCTCCTGGATTGACAATGAAACTATATGAGGCAACATTTAAAACTATAGGGCGGAGACCCGGTTCTAGCCCTTGGAGTGTCTATCGATTCATACCATAGTTATTGGAGGAGGAGCCGATGCCTACCGACGGATATCGCTGTCAGAAATGTCAGGATATTTTCGCGGTTGTCCTGAGCATGGCTGAACATGATCAAGGCGGGGTCGAGTGTCCCCGCTGCCACGGAAAGAAGGTGACTCAGCAGTATTCGGTCTTCTTCGCCAAGACCAGTAAAAAGAGCTGAGCGCACTAACGACAGGAACCTGCGTTAACACCCTGATGCCGGGGAGAGGATGGCAGCGTCATGCATCGGATCGACCGGATTCGAGAAGAGATCGCCCAGGATGCGGCCCGTCTCATGTTCGAAGAAGGTGTCAAGGAATATCGCGATGCCAAGCGCAAAGCTGCGCGCCGCTTCGGACGGCACAAGGCTGTCTCCCTAGGCTCGCATCTGCCTTTCAACGTCGAGATTCACGCCGAGTTGCTGCGACTGATCGAGCGCCACGAAGGGGAGGTGCTGCCGGAGCGTGTCCACCATCTGCGCCTGTTGGCGCTGAAATACCTGGAACTTTTTGAATCTTTCCGCCCCCTGCTCGTCGGATCGGTGCTCAAGGGAGCGGTACGGGCTGCCAGCGATATCGATCTTCACCTGTTTGCAGACGATCCTGAAGAGGTTGAACCCTTCCTGAATCAACAAGCTATTCCCTACACCCAGGAAACGGTCACTGCCCAGCACGGCAACCGTTTCATCGACTATCCGCACATCTATCTGGAAGAGGGTGAGACAGTCGTTGAATGCACCATCTATCCGCCCGGAGAACATCATCACCCGTCCAAAAGCAGTATTACCGGCAAGACGATGGAACAGGCCAATGCCAAGCGCCTCGCGGAGATGATCGACAAAGATCGGCCGGAGGATTGAGGTGCGGCGCGACTGCGCTAAGCTTGAAATTCACCGGACGATTCGCAAGAGGAAAAGACCCATGGTAATACGCAGGATCACAGCCGGATGTCTGCTGCTCGGCCAATTATTCACTGTCGGTATTCTGCCGTCCGGCAGTCAAGCGGAGGAGATTATGACCTTGACCCTACACTCAACCGCCTTCGATCACAATGGAGCCATTCCTAGAAAATACACCTGCGAGGGGGCCGATCTTTCACCGCCCCTTGCCTGGGAAGGCGTTCCGCAGGGGACCCGGAGCCTGGCTCTGATCGTCGACGACCCCGATGCCCCCGACCCGGCTAATCCGCGCATGACCTGGGTGCACTGGGTGCTGTTCAATATCTCGCCGGAAACCACCGCCATTTTCGAGGGGGCGGCGGCCAAGGGACTTCCTCCCGGTTGCCGGCAAGGGCGCAACGACTGGAAACGCACCGGCTACGGTGGACCTTGTCCGCCGATTGGTCGCCATCGTTACTTTCACAAGCTCTATGCCCTCGATATCAAGTTGGCTAATCTGCACACGCCGACCAAGGCTGAGCTGGAGGCCGCCATGGAAGGCCACATTCTGGCCCAGGCCGAGTTGGTAGGGATCTATCAGAAGGGGCAATAGCTTGAGGATTGGTCATGTGGCAATTTAATCTTGTCGTTACTTTGGCTGCAGACGGGCGTTTCCGTCCCCTTTGGGAGGAGCTGGCCCTCTATGGCGATTTTCGCAAAACCGGATTTCTCGGCGTGATTCTTGGCCATGTTGCCGAGCCGCTTGAGTTTCTTGAATTTGTGCGTGAAAAGCGTGACCAGCAGCTAGTTGCGTTTCAGGACCTCGGGCGGATTGTTCCTCTGGCGAACTGTTTTATCTTCACTCCCGAGACCTTTGAGGCCCAGCTTCGCGAAGTCCTCGCTCCCTACGCTGAGCGCGTCAATGGTCAGCGTTTCTATGTGCGGCTCGAACGCCGTGGGCTCAAGGGACGAATCATCTCCCCCGAGGCTGAGCGGAATCTCGATACATTCCTACTGGAGAAACTGGTCAAAATCGGTGGGGCAGCGGAGGTCGCCTTTGATGACCCCGATACGGTGCTGGCTGTCGAGACGATAGGCACTCGCTGTGGGATCGGCTTGTTGACGAAGGAGTTGCTGCAGCGTTACGACTTTGTACGCGTTCCCTAGGGGGAAGACATGGGGCGATTTTTTCTGGACGCCGAATTCACCCATTTTGATTCGCCAAAAATCATCAGTCTGGGGCTTGTCAGCGACAACGGAGAGGAGTTCTATCGGGAACTGAGCGATACCTGGAACTTGGCGGAGTGCAGTCT
>JAQYWA010000339.1 GCA_030145265.1 Desulfuromonas sp.
AAATTCTCGACAACTTCATTCCCCCTTACGACGGCACTGCGGTGCGCAAACTCAAGGAGCAGGGGGCGGTGATCCTCGGCAAGCTCAACATGGACGAATTCGCCATGGGCAGCTCCAACGAGAACAGCGCTTACGGCCCGGTGCATAACCCATGGAATCTCGACTGCGTTCCCGGCGGCTCTTCCGGCGGCTCGGCGGCAGCGGTGGCGGCGGTGCAGACAGTGGCCGCACTCGGCACCGATACCGGCGGCTCGATCCGCCAGCCGGCCTCCCACTGCGGCGTAGTCGGACTCAAGCCGACCTACGGCCGGGTTTCCCGCTACGGGGTCATCGCCTACGCCTCGTCTCTCGACCAGGTCGGCCCGGTGACCCGGGATGTGGAAGACTGCGCTATCCTGCTCGGCGCCGTGGCCGGTTACGACAACGCCGACTCGACCTCGGTCAACGCCTCGGTCCCCGACTACCGGAAGAACCTGAAAAAGGGGGTCAAGGGGCTCAGAATCGGCCTGCCGAAAGAGTACTTCATCGACGGCCTCGACGCCGAGGTCAAACAAGCGGTCGAAGCGGCAATCCAGACCTACCGTGAACTGGGCGCCGAGATCGTGGAAGTCTCGCTCCCCCACACCCAATACGCGGTCGCCTGCTACTACCTGGTCGCCACCGCCGAGGCTTCGAGCAACCTGGCCCGTTACGACGGCGTACGCTACGGCGAGCGGATTGATGAAGACCGCGGACTGATCGACATGTACATGCAGAGCCGGGCAGCCGGCTTCGGCGACGAGGTCAAGAGACGCATCATGCTCGGCACCTACGCCCTCTCCTCGGGCTACTACGACGCCTATTACCTGAAAGCGCAGAAGGTGCGCACCCTGATCCGCCAGGATTTTCTCGAGGCCTTCACCGGGGTCGACGTCATTCTCACCCCGGTGGCCCCGACCCCGGCCTTCAAGATCAACGAGAAGGTCGAGGATCCACTGAAGATGTACCTTTCGGACATCTTCACCATACCGGCCAACCTGGCCGGCACCTGCGCCATGAGCCTCCCCTGCGGCCTCTCCAACGCCAAGCTCCCCATCGGCCTGCAGCTGATCGGCAAGCCCTTCGGCGAAGAAACGATCCTGCAGGCGGCCCACGCCTTCGAGCAGGCCACCGACTGGCATAAGCAGGCCCCGCAAATCTGAACCCATTTGCCACAGAGGCGCAGAGACACAGAGAAAACCTGATTTTTCTAAGTCTCTGTGGCCAGGATTTGTCAAAGGAATTTTCACATGAAATCCAAATATGAAGTCGTCATCGGACTGGAAGTCCACGTCCAGTTGACCACCAAAACCAAGATCTTCTGCGGCTGTTCAACCGAATTCGGCCAGACTCCCAATTCACAGACCTGCCCGGTCTGCCTGGGGCTCCCCGGGGCGCTGCCGGTGCTCAACAAACAGGTGGTCGAATTCGCCATCAAGACCGGCCTGGCCACCCACTGCAGCATCGCCCCGCGCTCGATATTCGCCCGCAAGAACTACTTCTACCCCGACCTTCCCAAGGGCTACCAGATTTCCCAGTTCGAACTGCCGATCTGCGAGCATGGTCACCTCGACATCAAAACCGAGGAAAGCGGAGCCAAGACCATTGGCATCACCCGCATCCACATGGAAGAGGATGCCGGCAAGCTTATCCACGGCGACACCCCGGACACCGCCGGTGCTTCCTTCGTCGACCTCAACCGGGCCTGTACGCCGCTGCTGGAAATCGTCTCCGAGCCCGACATGCGCTCCTCCGACGAGGCCATCGCCTATCTGAAGAAAATCCACCAGATCGTGGTCTACCTCGGGGTCTGCGATGGCAACCTGGAGCAGGGTTCGTTCCGTTGCGACGCCAACGTCTCGATCAGGCCCTGGGGGCAGGAGGAATTCGGCACCCGCGCCGAGCTCAAGAACATCAACTCCTTCCGCTTCATCAAGCAGGCTATCGAATACGAGATCGAGCGTCAGGCCGAGGTTCTCGAAGACAGCGGCCGAGTCATCCAGGAAACCCGCCTGTTCGATGCAGGCTCCGGACTGACCCGCTCCATGCGCGGCAAAGAGGAAGCTCACGACTACCGCTACTTCCCCGATCCCGACTTGGTACCGCTGGTGATCTCCCCCGAGTGGATCGAGCGGGTGCGCCAGGACCTTCCCGAACTGCCGGAAGCCAAGCTCGAACGCTTCGTCAGCGAATACGGCATTCCCCACTACGATGCCGAGGTGCTCACCGCCGACCGGGCCGTAGGCGACTATTTCGACGCCTGCGTTAAGCTGCACGGCGACGGCAAGGCCTGCTCCAACTGGGTGATGGGCGAGGTCCAGCGACAGCTCAAAGATGAAGGGATCGGCATCGCCGCCTGCCCGGTGTCGCCGGAAATGCTGGTCGGCATGCTGAAACGCATCGCCGACAACACCATCTCGGGCAAAATTGCCAAGACCGTTTTCGACGAGATGTGGAAAAGCGGAAAAAATGCCGACGCGATCATCGAAGAAAAAGGACTCAAGCAGGTCACCGACACCGGCGCCATCGAAACGGTCATCGACGAAATCATCGCCGCCAACCCCGGCCAGGTCGAAGAATACCGCGGCGGCAAGGAGAAGGTCTTCGGCTTCTTCGTCGGCCAGGTCATGAAGGCGAGTAAGGGCAAGGCCAACCCGGCGGCGGTCAACGAACTGCTGAAGAAGAAACTGCAAGGATAACTCACCATGGACATGGAACGGCTGAAAGAGCGCATTACCGACTATCTCAAGGCATTGGCACAACTGGAGAAAGCGGTGGCCGTG
>JAQYWA010000340.1 GCA_030145265.1 Desulfuromonas sp.
CAGCCTCGACAATGCCGACGGGGTGCGGGTGATCGAGCAGAATTTTGACTTCGATCTGCTGACTCCGCAGAAACTGCTGGAAAAGTACGTGGGAAAAACCGTGCAGGTGGTCCGTGTCCATCCCCAGACCGGCGAAGACAGCTTTGAAACCGCCGAGGTGCTGGCCGCCAGTAGCGGCGTGGTGCTCAGAATCGGCGACCGTATCGAGACCGGGGTGCCGGGGCGACTGGTCTATCCCGATGTCCCCGCCGACCTGCGCGACCGGCCGACCCTGGTCCTGCAACTGCACAGCGAAAAGACCGGCGAACAGCAGCTCGAACTGGCCTACCTGACTTCGGGGCTTTCCTGGAGCGCCGACTACGTGGCCCAGTTGAGCGAGGACGACCAAGAGCTCGACCTCAGTGGCTGGGTAACCCTGACCAACCGCAGCGGCACCAGTTACCGCTCGGCCCGCCTGCAGCTAGTGGCGGGCGACGTCAACCAGGTGCGCCAGGCGGTGCCGATGGCGCGCGATTTCATGATGGAAAAGGGAATGGTCGCCACTTCGGCGCCGATGCAGGAGGAAAGCCTGTTCGAATACCACCTCTACACCCTCGGCCGACCGACCACCCTGCGCGAGAACCAGACCAAGCAGGTCAGCCTGCTTAGCGCCGCAGGAGTACCGGTGACGCGCGAATATCTGTTGCAGGGGGGGGATTATTACTACCGCGGGCGCTATGACAATCTCGGTGAAAAACTCAAGGTCGGGGTCTTCCTCGAACTTGCCAACCGCGAGGACTCGGGCCTGGGAATGCCGCTGCCGAAGGGGATCGTCCGGGTCTACAAAAAGGATCGCAACGGGAGCGCCCAATTCGTCGGCGAGGACCGCATCGACCACACGCCGAAAAACGAAACGATCCGCCTCAAGCTCGGCGACGCCTTCGATGTTACCGCCAACAAGAAACAGACCGATTTCCAGAAGCTGTCCGGCTCCGGCCGCTACAACTACGTATTCGAGAGTGCCTACCGCATTGAGCTGAACAATGCCAAGGCCGAGGCGGTCACGGTCAGGGTGGTCGAACCGATGCCGGGCGACTGGGAAATCCTCAGCGAAAGCCATCCTCACCAGAAAGAAACTGCCGGCACTGCCAGCTGGCAGGTCAAGGTTCCGGCCGAGGGAAGCGCCACCCTCACCTACCGGGTACGGGTGCGCTACTGACGTCTCAACACAAGACTTAAAAAGAATGAGCAACAACATGAACAAGTTTGACAGGAAAATCCGTGAAGTGACCGGCCGCGACCTGCACAGCGCAGAAGTCCAGACCGTGCAGGTCAACGTCGGCCTGCGCTGCAACCTGCAGTGCCGCCACTGCCACGTTAGCGCCGGCCCCAACCGCAGCGAAGTGATGGCCTGGTCGACCATGGAATCCATTTTACGTTTGCTCGAAGCCCTCCCCGGCTGCCAGGTCGACATCACCGGCGGCGCCCCCGAACTGAATCCCCACTTTAAACGCTTCGTCAGCGAACTGCGAACCGCCGGCCACCCGCTGCAGGTACGCACCAACCTGTCGGTGTTTTTCGAGCCGGGGATGGCAGGTCTGCCGAAATTCTTTCGCGAACAGCAGGTGCAATTGGTCGCCTCGCTCCCCTGCTACCTCGAAGGCAACGTGAAGGCCCAACGGGGTGCGGGGGTGTTTGAAAAGAGCATCACCGCCATCCGTCAGCTCAATGAACTCGGCTACGGCCTGGAGGAAGAGCGCACCCTCAGCCTGGTCTACAACCCCGGCGGGCCCTCGCTCCCCCCCGACCAGACGACCCTCGAAGAGGCCTACCGGCGGGAACTGAGGGAGCATCACGGCATCGAGTTCAGCCGCCTGCTGACCATCACCAACATGCCTCTGGGGCGGTTTCTCGATGATCTCAAGCGGCAGAAAAAAGACCTCGAATACCGTACCCTCTTGGCCGATGCGTTCAATTCCGGCACCATCGACGGGCTGATGTGCCGCCACCAGATCTGCGTCGCCTGGGACGGCACCCTGGCCGACTGCGACTTCAACATCGCCCTCGACCTGTCTCTCGATCAAAGCCTCCCCAGCCACATCGACCAGCTCGACCCGGCCACCCTGACCGGGCGCCGGATCGTCACCGGCCATCACTGCTTCGGCTGTACCGCCGGCTGCGGCTCGTCCTGCGGCGGAGCGCTAGTGGCCTGAACGGCAAGTGAGGAGGGCGGGAGCGTCCCTCCTATTGCTGAGTGCAAATCGAGTAGGGTGAGGCGAGCGGATCAGGCTCGCCTCAGCCCTCTCACAAAACCGTACGTACGGGCCTCGTATACGGCTCCTGTCCATCCTTTCCCTCAGTAATCCTGAGGCAGGAATCCGGCTTGCACTGAACTCATCTCAAAGAGACCCAATTCCCTTAAATAGCTGTTGGGAATGGAGTAACTGGCCAGATTGCTGGCAGAGTTGCGCCAGGAGCTCATCTTTATCGCCATGAACTCCCCCTGATAACCAAGCTGTCTCAGCCTGCGGTGAAGCCGCTTGGGCTTCTTCCACAACCTCAACTGCTTGGCACGCAGGCGCCTCCTGAACCACTGCATCAGCGCCCTGAACTCTTTCTGGCAGTTCGCTACACGGAAGTAGTTGGCGAATCCCCGGATGACCGGATTCAGGCCTGCGGTGACCTTCTCCAGATTAACCGGTGAGTTGCGCCGGGTGATTCCCTTCATCTTGTCTTTGAACTCGCGAACCTTCTCTCGCCTGATCCGCGTATAGCCGGTATGGATCGTGACCCCAAGGTAATTCACGCCCTTGAAG
>JAQYWA010000341.1 GCA_030145265.1 Desulfuromonas sp.
AGAAAAACGTAATTCAAAGGACGTGTCGGGCCGTCTCTTGGGCAACAGCATCAGCACCGACGGAAAGATCAGGAAGGTCAGGACGAGCGATACCCCGATGCCCGCACTCATCATCCAGCCGAAGGTGATGACCGGCAGGATTTTGCACAGGATGAGGGAACTGAAGCCCGCGATGGTGGTGAGCACCGCATAGAGGCACGGCTTGGCCATGGAGGTGACCGTGTCGAGGACCAGTTGCCGCTGGTCCTCCCCGGAGTTTCCGCCTGAAAGCTCCCGGTACCGGACGATCAGGTGGATCGTAACGGCCATGGTGATGATCAGTTGCAGGGAGATGAAGTTGGAGGAGACGACCGTCACCTCCCACCCGAACATCCCCAGCAGTCCGCAGGTGGAAATAACCGAAAAGGCGCAACAGAGAATCGGCAGCAGGATCCAGCGCATCTGCCTGAAGATGATCCACAGGGTGACGATCAGAAGGAAGAGGACCGCGAGGCCGAAGATCTTCAAGTCGCTTTTTATAAAGGAGATCATATCGTCGGCGATCATGCTGACCCCGCCGAGGAAGAGGTCCGCATCCCCCCGATATTTGTCCATGATGGCCCTGACCGCGAGGATGTTCTGGTGCTGCCTGATCCGCTCTCTGTCCCGGTGGGCCTTGAAACGGGCAAGAACCTCATCGAACTCAGCGCGTTCGGCGGCGGTAAGCTCATCCGATTTCTGTTTGGCCCTGAGCTCGTTGCGGCGATTCAACAGCGCCCTGTAGGTCTCGTCTTCCGGGAGGTTCACCTGCAGGGCCGTGGTTTTGAAATCGGGACTGACGAGCAGGGCACGGTAAATGGGGCTGTTCAGAAATTCGGTGCGGGCCAACGCCTTGTCCACCGTTGGCGACTCAAGGGTTTGTACGTTGCGAACGATCTCCGTGACCGGCATCGGCGGACTTTCCAGAAGGGGAACGTCGAGAATGGAGGTAACGGACTCGACCTCTTCGAGCGCGGTGAGATCGTCCTTCAGTCGCGCGATATTCGCCAGTACCGTATCGGAGAGCAGGTCGTCCTGGGGGGTGTAGGAGATGATGAGAAAATCGGAACTGCCGTAGCGGGCATTGATGAGACGGGTGAAGTGAAGATCCCTGTCGTCTTCAAGGCTCAGGGTTTCGGCCGAGGCGTCGATCTCGAGCTTCCTCGCCTGATACCCCAGAAAGGCGACCGACAGAACGATTAAAAGGATAACCATCCTGGGGTATTCGAGAATAAGCCGGTCATAGAAAAGTCTCAGCATTGCTCTATGCTTTACTTTGGCGAATCATTGCTGGGTGAAGAGATGGTGAACTCACCGACGATTTTCAATTTTTCGAGCAGGTCGTCGATGGTACCAGTTTTCAGAACACCGTCAAATTGAGACCGGTAGGTCTGGATGATGCTGACCCCCTCAATCTCGACATCGTAGATCTGCCACCCGGCTTTTGCCTTGTAGAATTTGTAAAGCATTGATATATGGTTGTCTTTTGAGACCAGAAACGTCGGCATGTGAATCTTGTTGTTGACCTGTTGGGCTTCTTCATAGAGAGCCTTTTCATCCGTATAGAGATCGAGCTTTTCGAGGTAGGACTCCTGCAGGCGCTTGATGAAGAGATCGGAAAAGGCCTCCCTCTTCTCCTCGCTCAGGCCTGGCCAGTATTTTTTGCCGAGACTCAACTTTGCCATAGTCTGATAGTCGAAGATCGGTGTGACGATCGCAATGATCTGGTCATCCCTCTTCTGTTTTTCCGAGCTTTTATCCTGAAGGAGCAAAACGACGGCATCAATCTTCCCTTTCAGCAGATCTTTGACCTCACTTTTATCATCGGCAAAGGCAAGTTTGCAAAACAACAGCAAACATATTATGGAATAATGCAGGTATCGCATGGCTACTCCTCGATGTCCTTTTCCCGGCTTTGCTCATAGGAATCTCTGATAAACGTATAGAGATCAACGGCATCCTTTTTAAGACTTTCATATTCTCCGATATGGAGAGAGGTATAATTGATTCTATCATAGGATCTGATTGCCGATTCGGTTTCGAATTGACCGATATAGCCTACCGGATCGAGATAATAATCCGGCACCAGGCCAACCGTGTCGCGCAGGTTGGACGGCCCCAGAACGGGCAGTACGATATGAAATCCGCTACCGATGCCGTAATGCCCCAGGGTCTGCCCAAAGTCTTCCGGGTAGGCCTCCAGGGCGAACCACTTCCTGGCAGGGTCTCCGAAGCCCAAGATCCCGACCGTTGAGTTGACCGTGAACCTCGTCAATTCGATTCCGGCCCGTTTGGGTTTGAGCTGTAACAGATTGTTGACGAAACGGACCGGCATCAGGAGATTTTTAAAAAATCGATTGACCGCCAGGCGCCCCCCTTCCGGAACCACTTTACGATAGCCTTGGGAAACCGGCTTGAGCAACCAGAAGTAGAGTTTGTCGTTTACGTTGGTCATAAGCCTGTTGTAGCCACTCAGCGGATCGAAAACCTCTGTTTCCGCCGCCTCAAATTCGGCTTCAAGATCGAAGTCTTCTTCACCGTCCTCATAGGTCAAGTCAGCGTTCAACCCATTGGAGCCGGTTTCCGTGGGTGTTTCAAGGGCTGCTAATAAAATCGGATGATCGACCTGTTCAAATTCATTTCCCAGGTTGGGATCAATGCCCGATGGGTTCGGGTTGAGGCTGTAATTTATTGGGCAAGCCGGATCAGGGTCAAGCAGGTCGGCTTGAAGCGTTGTTGCAGGAAAGGACAAAAAAATAATAAATATCA
>JAQYWA010000342.1 GCA_030145265.1 Desulfuromonas sp.
GCTATAGCGGCATTTTGTTATGAGGTTCATGTATTTAGCCTAAAACCGGTGGGATGTCAATGACTTTTAGGGGGACTTCAGCTCTGGGTAAATGCCAGGTATTTGCGGCCCTGCATGATTGCCAATCGGAATCGGCAGCAGAACCATGGAGATTCCCCGTCTGCTTGAAGCGTCGTCCATCGAATTTTCCCGGCGACAGGTCGGCGTTCTGCCCATGACGCCTTTGCGAGGTGTCGAATGCCCTGATTTAATTAAAAATGGCCCTCCGGGTTAAAATGGTGATTATTTCCTGCGGTATACGCCAGGGCTTTGCTATAAGGGATATATAGGTTTTATATCTCCCCTCCAAGGAGGCTTTGTTATGGCTCGCAAAATCTTTATCGCTGCCACCGCTCAGAATGGCGGCAAGACCACCACCTCGATGTCGCTGATGCACATGGCGCGTAAGAAGTACGGCCGGGTCGGCTTCATCAAGCCGATCGGACCCAAGCCGGCTGAGTACAACGGCATCGCCGCCGACAAGGACGCCATCGTCATGGCGCGGGTCTTCGGTCTCGAGCACGACCTGCCGCTGATGTCTCCCTTCGTGCTTGGACGCGGCGACACCCGCCGGGTTCTCGAGGGCAAGCTCTCGCGTGAGACGATCCGGCGGCAGATTCTCGACGCTATCGCTGAACTTGACGCCAAGAACGACTTTCTGATCATCGAGGGTGCCGGTCATTCCGGGGTCGGATCGATCCTCGGCTTCGGCAACGCCAAGATTGCGGCAGCGGCCGCGGCACCGGTGCTGATGGTGGTCGGCGGCGGGCTCGGTAACGTCGTCGACGCGGTGCATATGAATCTGGCGTTGTTTGAAAAGGAGCAGGTGGCGGTCAAGGCGGTCCTCGCCAACAAGATCATCCCCGAAAAGCGCGAGCAGTCGCTGCGCGATCTCGGCTTGGCCTTTGCCGATCAGTCCTTCGGCGTGATCGGCGGTTTCAACTACCAGCCGATCCTCGCCAACCCGACCCTGCGGCGCATCGCCAGCGTTCTCGAGGTCCCCCTCCACGCTAGCGCCGAAGAGGGCCAGCGCATCGTCCACCACGTGCAGATCGGCGCCGCCTCGACCCAGCGGGTGGCCGAACTGCTCAAGGATTCGTCGCTGGTGATCGTCAACTCCAGCCGAGACGAGCTGCTGGTGACCCTGGCCAACCTTTACAAAATCCCCGGATACCGGGAGAAGATCGCGGGCATCATCATCCCTGGCATCGGCGAGGTCAGCCACATCACCCAGACCATCATCGACAACAGCGGCATCCCCTATATGCGCGCCGGACGCACCTCGACCCAGACTTTCGAGATCATCAACGACGACGTCTCCAAGCTAACCGCTGAAGATACTCACAAGATCCAACTGATCAACGAGTTGGCCGAAAAGCGCTTCGACTTCGACGCCATCGATGCGCTGCTCGATTGAGGCTCTCGGCGGAAGGGAGGCGTGATGAGGGGTGTCTACGAAATATGGGGCCAATACCAGATCTCTTTTTTTTGAGCATGGCTCCCTGTCGAGAGGAATTGAAAGGTAAATTCAGGACCTGACTGATAGGGTTAGATCAGGTTCTTGCAACATGGGGACATCTTGCGAATTTTCCGGTGACCGGAATTCAGTATGATGTCCTTTCTTTATGCAGTATTATAATCCCGGTTTTTTTAGGGGAGAGAAGGTGATGGCAGTAAAGAAGAACAGCGGCGGGCTGGTCTACTCCAGTGAGCACGGGCGCATGTGCTCCGCCTGCAACCGCCCGCAACGGGAGTGTTCCTGCGCCAGGCAGTCGGCGGCCCGGCCCTCGGACGGCGTGGTGCGGGTAGCCCGCCAGACCAAGGGACGCAAGGGAAAAGGGGTGACCCTTGTTACCGGCGTCCCCCTCGACGCCGCCGGCATCAAGGCGCTGGCCAAGCGCCTCAAGCAGCAGTGCGGCACCGGAGGCACGGTCAAGGACGGGGTCATCGAGATCCAGGGGGATCACCGCGAGCTGCTGGTGGCGGAGCTCAAGACGCTGGGGTGGACGGTGAAGCTGGCCGGGGGATGAGGTTTTGTGTGATGATATGAACTATCCCGGCAATTGGAAATCAGTATAATGTCCCAAGGTTTTCTTATTTTATGATTGAGCACGTCTTTCGTACCGCTTCGAAATACCTTCCCGAAACGGTAACCCTCCCAATCTTCACCGGGATTCTTATCGCCCTGGTTCTGTTGGTCATCGTGGTTCCTGCCGGCTGGCTGTGGTGGCGGCACTACCAGCGCAACCGCTTCATCTATCGCTTCGGCATTCTCTGGGACAAAAAACACCGCCCTTTCTGCGCCACCTGCCGCACCCTCCTCGGCAACTGGAACAGCCATTCCGGCTGGAAATTCGAAAGCCAGCAGGGGCGCACCGTGCGCCAGCCTATCACCTATTACGCCTTCGATTGCCCCATTTGCACCAAACCGGTTCGGCTGGTCGATCACGACGGCTACGAAGTGACCCTGGAGTACGCCCTGGCCGAGCTTCAGGCTCCGTCCACTGAAGACTGATTGTCGAAACCCTGGGGCATGATACGAATTTACCGGCAGCCGGAATTCAGTATGATCTCCCTGTCATTTTAATAATCCGAGAGAAGCCCCTTGTTTCCGTGCCTCTTCGGTTTGCCCGGCAGTGGGAACTGTGCTAGGGTGAGCGCCCCTGAACCACCGACCCCGATAACCGAAGCGACTCTGCCATGATCATCATCCTCAGTATCCCCCTCGGAATCCTCTGCCTGATT
>JAQYWA010000343.1 GCA_030145265.1 Desulfuromonas sp.
TGCCGGTCGAGCGCATCGAAAAGGTGCAGAAATACGTCGGCGGCGAAGGGCAGACTCCGCGGCTCGACAAGATGGGCGGGGGCGCCTGGGAAAAGGCCAAGCTCAAGGCGAGAGCCGCCGTTGAAGAACTGGCCCGCGACCTGCTCAAAGTCTACGCCCGTCGGGAGATGAGCCAGGGCTTTCGCTATGGCCAGCCGGACCGGATGTTCCGCGAGTTTGAAGCGGCCTTCCCCTACGAGGAGACTCCCGATCAGCTGCGAGCCATTCAGGAGGTGCTGGTCGATATGGAATCGGAGCGCCCGGTCGACCGGTTGGTTTGCGGCGACGTCGGCTACGGCAAGACCGAAGTGGCGATCAGGGCCGCCTTTCGGGCCGCTCTTGACGGCCGTCAGGTGGCGGTGCTGGTGCCGACCACGGTGCTGGCCCGTCAGCATTGGGAAACCTTTCGCGAGCGCTTCAAGGGCTACCCGGTCGAGGTCGACATGGTCTCCCGCTTTCGCAGCGGTGCCGAGCAGAAGCAGGTGCTAGAGCGCACCGCCGCCGGCCAGGTCGACATCCTGATCGGAACTCATCGCCTGTTGCAGCGGGATGTCCGCTTTCGCAACCTTGGCCTGGTGGTCATCGACGAGGAGCAGCGCTTCGGAGTCAGCCACAAGGAGCGTCTGAAAAAAATGCGCGCCGAGGTCGACGTCATCACCCTCACCGCCACTCCGATCCCGCGCACCCTGCACATGAGCATGATGGGGATGCGCGACCTGTCGGTCATCGAGACCCCGCCGGTCGATCGCCTGGCGGTGCGCACCTACGTCACCCGTTTCGACGACGACTTGATTCGCGAGGCGATCCTGCGCGAACTGCGCCGGGGTGGTCAGGTCTTTTTTGTCCATAACCGGGTGCAGAACATCGAAGCCATGGCTGAATTCCTGCGCACCCTGGTCCCCGAGGCCAGAATCGCCGTCGGCCACGGGCAGATGGGGGAGAAAAAACTTGAGCAGGTGATGATCGACTTCATTGAGGGGAAGGATCAGGTGCTGGTCTGCAGCACCATCATCGAGAACGGCATCGACATCCCCCGGGCCAATACCATCATTATCAACCGCGCTGACTGCTTCGGTCTGTCCCAGCTCTACCAGCTGCGCGGCCGGGTCGGTCGCAGCCGCCACCGCGCCTATGCCTATCTGCTGATTCCCGGCGAGGGGACCCTGACTCGCGAGGCGCGTGAGCGGCTGCGGGTGCTGCAGGATCTCACCGAACTCGGCGCCGGGTTCCGGGTGGCCAGCCATGATCTCGAGCTGCGTGGTGCCGGCGACCTGCTTGGTGGCCGCCAGGCCGGACAGATCGCCGCCATCGGTTTCGAGATGTACGCCGAATTGCTCGAAGAGACCATCCGCGAACTCCAGGGTCTGGATCGCGAAGAGAAGGTCGATCCCGAGGTGCGCCTGGGACTGTCCGCCTACCTGCCGGAAAAATACCTCCCCGACCCCAACCAGCGGCTGGTCTTCTACAAGCAGTTGGCCGCCGCCGAGGCGGCTGAAGAACTCTACGATGCGGCTGACGAGCTGCGTGACCGCTACGGCAAGCTTCCCGAACCGGCGGAGCTGCTGATCGAGGTGATGAAGCTGCGGGTGCTGATGAAGCAGCTCAAGGTCGAGCAGGCCGAGTACGCTGGCCGACAGCTTCTTTTCTCCTTCCACGCGACCACCCCGGTGCCGCCGGACAAGATCCTCCGGCTTATGGAACAGCCCGGAAAATACCGGTTTTCCCCCGATTATCGGTTGTCGATCCAGATTGGGAAAATGCCGGCTGAAGAGGTGCTGGCGGCGGCGAAAAAAGAATTGCAGGGCTTTCTCTAGCTGTGCTAGCTTGTCCCAGTTGTGTTAAGATTAAGGCTCCTTCCTGGCGGGATTAATACCAATGTTCAGCAGCTGTCGTCGACATGCCCGTTTTCTGTTTCCATTGTTGCTCCTGTTTCTGCTCACGGCCTGTCGCGAGCGGAGCGAGGCCGTGCCCCAGGTGCTGCTCACCGTGGACGGGCGGGCGGTGACCCTCGAGCAATTCCGCAGCAGCTTCGCCAAGACCCTGCCGGCCGACCAGAGCCTTTCCCCGGAAGAAAAAGGGGATCTCGAACGCTCCTTCCTGATACAGACGGTTGACCGCGAGCTGACCCTGGCCGAGGCTTCCCGGCTCAATGTCAGCTTGTCTGCCGGGGAGGTGGAGGCGGCCATGGCCGAAGCGCGTTCCGATTATCCGGCCGAAGAGTTCAAGGCCCTGCTGGCCGAACGAGGGCTTAGCGAAGAGGAGTGGCGGCAGGAGCTGGAGGGAAGTCTGCTGATGGAAAAGGTCGTCCGCCAGGCGGTCTTTACGCTGGTGACGGTCAACGACGAGGCTATCGCCCAGTATTACCAGGAGAACCGGGATGAGTTCGACCGTCCCGAACAGGTTCGAGCCCGTCAGATCGTGGTGGCCGACGAGGCCCAAGGCAACCGGCTGCTCGGCGAGCTTCTTCAGGGCGCCGATTTTGCTGCCGTGGCGCGGCAGCACTCCCTCTCTCCCGATGCCGAGGATGGCGGAGACCTGGGCTTCTTTGCCCGCGGCGAGATGCCGCCGGAGTTCGACGCGGTGGTCTTTGTTCTGCCCGAAGGGCGGCTCAGCGACCTGGTGAAAAGCGAATACGGTTATCATATTTTCCAGGTCCAGAAGCGGCGCCCGGCGGTCCGGCTCCCGCTTGACGCGGTGCGCGACACCATTCGCGACATCCTGCGCGGACAA
>JAQYWA010000344.1 GCA_030145265.1 Desulfuromonas sp.
ACCCGTACCAAAACGTAGGCATCCCGCTCCTGCTGGCGGCTGTGCTTCCAGTATTCCCGTTCGATCCCCGGCGCCGTCGATTCTTCGGCGTAGTAGCGATCGAAGGGAAGCCTCAGCTGCACCCGGTCGGTCTGCTGGTAGCTGACCCGCACCCGCAGGTAGTCGCCCGCTTCAGGGCACTCGCGGGACAGCCCCTCGACCCGGACATAGCCCTCGTCGTCATTTTCCAGCAGGGCGTAAACCTTCTCACCGGAACGGTAAGTCTCGTCCTTCGTGACCGGCGCCGAGGACGCCTCCATGTTGAGCCTCACGTATTTGCCGCGAAACGGGTCGTAGGGATCGACCGGGGCGGTACGGAAGCGGTAGGCGGTGCCTTCGGACAGCACCAGTTCGCGGCGTACGATCATCCAGCCGGGAACCGCCAACTGGGCCAGCACAATGACGACAAAAAAGAAGATAATCGACTTCTTCATCTCGCCCCCCTGTTCTTTTTGGCGACGATGTTGGCCGCCAGGAAACCGCAGCCGATCAGAATAAAGAGGATACCACGGATCGTGAACGGGAGATCGCTGTCGAAGAAGCGAGCCGTGATCAGCGCGGTGATGATCGCCAGCCCGCCATTGACCTGGATCAGCTGCCCGCTGCGCAGGCCGTTGCGCAGGGTGCCGACCCCGAGCACCGCCAGGTAGAGGTTGAACGCCAGCAGGGAGACATCTTCGCCATCGAACAGGGCCAGGAGATAACAGCCCAGCGCCAGCGGCGCTACGGCGGCAAACAGCAGGACGTCATGCCGCCCACAGCGCACATGGCGCAGCAGCAGCCAGAGAGCCAGAGCGACCAGGGCTAGAGAAAGGAACGCATGCAGCAACCAGGGTGCCGCCAGCCAGGGGTCCTGGTCCCAGAGCTCGACCAGCCGGCCCCAGTCGGACCGGCGCGTCCAGGTTTCAAAAGTCAGCAGCAGCGAGAGGACGACGATCCCCAGGCTGCCGAGCACGTGCCAGGGGCGCCGCCAGCCGGAGACATCCTGCGGCCAGCTCATATCGAGCAGATAGAAGATTGCCAGCAGGCCGCTGTAACCGAGAATCCAGCCGCCGCGCAAGCCCCGCTCAAGGGAGAAACCGTAGCCGAGGCACAGGCACAGCCCGGCCACCCAGAGCAGAAAGACCGCCCGCGGGCTGCGCGGGTCGCGGAGCACCGTCTGCCAGATATGCGGCGCCGCCAGGGCCGCCAGCGCCCAGAACCACAGCTGGTTGCCGCTGCCGTTCCAGTCGTGGGCCATCCCGGCCCAGCAGGTGATGCCGACGCAATAAAAGGCCGCCGGGGTGCTGGCCCGCAGCAGGTAAGCCAGCGGCAGGCCGAGCAGCATCCAGGAAAGAACAAAGCTCTCCGGGTCGCCGGAGATGTGATAGGTCTGGCCGACCAGGGCGATAGCGGCGCCGACCGCGCCCATCAGAAAGACCGCGGCACCCTCGCACCAGGCCCGTGAGTCCGGCCGTCGCAACAGCGCCCAGCCGACCAGCAGCTGGCCGATAACCAGCGGGGAGAAGGAAAGTACCGCCCGCATCGGCCGCGACAAGTCGGCCCAGTTGTGGGCGAAGACCAGGATGATTCCCAGGCCGATCAGGGTCGCCCCGAGAATGCTGCAGATAATCAGACCGATCGACGGCCTTCCGGCATCGTCAAGCGCCCCGTAATGGGCCTGCAGACGCTCGGCATCGGTGGCAGTCAGCACCTGCCCCTCCACCAGTTTCGGCAGCTCGTCGTAGAGCCAGCGAATCGCTTTTTTGCTCACTTCCACCCTCCTTACGAATTACGGATCGATAACAAAAAATTCTATCTTTTAGCCTCATGCTCGTTCGTATCCGCCCACCACCGTCGCAAAGACACAGGCGTAAGACCCGAATCTTGTTTTTTCAATCACCCAAACGGTTCATTGAGCCTGAAACCATGGGCATAACCTAGAAGTATTTTAACGCAAAGGCGCAGAGACGCAGGGGAAAGTCAATCCATTAAGCCATGCGGTAATGAAACAGGCAGACGCCCTGCTCCGGCTGCGCCTCGGGGAAATCGTCGCCCGGCAGCTGTCTTCCGAGCAGCTCAGCCTTCGGCAGCAGTTCGGCCACCAGATTTTCGATCAGGCCGGGCGGCAGGCCGGGGCCGTTGCGGCAGGCGAGCAATTCAGCCCCCGGCGCGAGCAGTTCCGGCAGACGCCGCAGCAGCTTCGGCCAGTGGCGTTCGGCGGTAAAACTGGTCCCCTGGGTCGCCGGCGGGTCGCAGATCACCAGGTCGAAGGGGCCCAGCCGTACCAGCTTGCCGAAACTGCGAAACAGCTCCAGGGGCAGAAAGCTGACCTGCCGCGTGTCGATGCCATTGAGCCGGTGATTGAGCCGACCCAGCTCCAAAGCCCCCTTGTTCATATCGAGGTTGACCACCTGAACCGCCCCGCCGGCCAAAGCCGCCACCGAAAAGCTGCAGGTGTAGGCGAACAGGTTGAGCACTCTCTTGCCCGCCGCCTGCTGCCGAACCAGTTCGCGACCGACAGCCATGTCAGGAAAAAAGCCGACATTCTGCCCCTGCCCCAGCCGCAGCCGATAGCGCAGCCCCGCCTCGACGGCATCGACCTCGGCAGGGAGTCCCCCCCACAAAAGACGGCTCGGAGCCTGCGGCAGAAAGCGCTCCTGCAGCAGCACGGCGGCAGTGCCAGCGACCTCAAGGCGCAGCAGCGCGGCCAGCTCGTCGAGCCAGGGCTGCGGCCGCTCCCG
>JAQYWA010000345.1 GCA_030145265.1 Desulfuromonas sp.
CCCTTGTCGGACATCAGCTTGTAGCGGCGCTCCATTTCCCGCACCGCCCAGTTCAGCGCCAGGGCGGCCTTCTTTGGGTTGGTCACCACCGGCAGCAGCAGGTGGGGGATCCCCTCGTAAATGGAAAGTTCGAGCATTTTCGGGTCGACCATGATGATCCGCACGTCCTCGGGAGTGCCCCGGTAGAGCAGCGATAGGATCATGGTGTTGATGGAGACCGACTTGCCACTGCCGGTGGAGCCGGCCACCAGCACATGGGGCATCTTGGCCAAGTCGGAGACCACGGTGCGACCGAAGATGTCTTTGCCGAGGGCCATCGGTAACCTTCCACCGTTTTTCTGGAACTCTTCCGACTCGAGGATCTCCTTAAGATAGACCGTTTCCCGATCCTTGTTGGGAATCTCAATGCCGACCACGCCGCGTCCCGGGATCGGTGCGACGATGCGGATTGATAATGCGCGCAGGGCCATGGACAGATCGTCAGACAGGCCGGCGATCTTGTTCACCTTGACCCCCGGGGCCGGGGAGAATTCATACATAGTGACCACCGGGCCCGGTTTGACTTCGACCACTTCGCCGTCGACGTTGAAATCCTTGAGTTTGCTTTCGAGGATCTTCGCGTTGGCCATCAGGGCCTCGCGATCGACAGGTGGCGGGGCTTCCCCTTCATGGTCGAGTAGCGACAGCAGGGGTTTGTGGTAGGTGCCCGAAGGTTCGAGAAAATCGAAGGCCTCTTGAGCTGCGGGTACTTTCGTCTTCTTTTTCGTTTTGGCCTGCGGCTTGGCCGGTTCCAGCAGCATTCTCGGTTCGGGTGAGACGATGATCGGGGCCTTTTCCGCCCGCTCTTTGCGCTGTCGGGCCCGTTGTTCGCGGCGTTTTTTCAGCCGGGTGCCGAGCAGGGAAAAGATTCCCTCGAGAAAGAGGACGAAGGAAAACCGGGCACTGAGCATCAGCGATACCAGGAAAAAGACCAGCAGAAAGATCGTGGCCCCGGTGAGGTTCAGATAGCGGGAGCACGACTCGGCCAGAATCCGTCCGACGCCACCGCCGGCTTCGTTGATGCGCTGGCCAAAGAAATGAATTTCATTGAATTTCAACGCGATCAATCCGGCCAGGGAGAACATCAGCACCAGCAGGGCCCCGCTCTTGTACAGCCGCACTTTGACTGAGCGGAATTTGAGCAGCCGCCAGGCGAACAGAAAGCAGGCGAAGGGGAGGATGAAGGAGACGATGCCCAGCAGCTGGATCAGCAGATCGGCCAGGTTGGCCCCGACTACTCCTCCCCAGTTATGCACGGCGGCGGTCGGCAGGTTGTTGTTGAACGACGGGTCGTCGTTGTGAAAGGAGAGCAGGCTCAGTAGAATAAAAACGCCGCTCGCCAGCCAGAAAACTCCGGCGATTTCTTTTTTAAGATGTTCCCGGATCAGAGGCGGTTTGGTTTCGCTCATCATCGCTTCCGTTTAAAAAGTAAGGGCAAAGACGACGGTGCCCGCTAGCCAGCAGTAGACGGCGAAGGCGAACAACCGGCGCCGACGGATGACGGCCATCAGGCAATGGATGGACAACATGCCGGCGACAAAGGCGACGCCGGTGCCCGCCAGGTACAGGGTGATTTCGCCGGGCGGAATGTTCTGCAGGTGGCGCAGCGACAGCAGGGCGGCGCCGAACACCGCGGGCAAGGCCAGCAGAAAGGAGAACCGGGCCGCCGTTTCTCCGTCAACGCCACGCAGCAGCAGGGCGGCAATGGTCGAGCCAGAACGCGAGATGCCGGGGATGATCGCGCACCCCTGCACCGTGCCGACCACCAGCGCGTCGATCAAGTTCAGCTGCTCTTCCTTGCGGCTGCCGCGACGGAATTTTTCCGAGACGAACAGCAGGGTGCCGGTGACCAGCAGCATCAGCGCAACCAGCGGGATATTTTCGAACAGATTTTCAAAAAAGTCTTTGAAGGTCAGTCCGATCACCGCGGTCGGTATCGATCCGGCCAGCAGCAGCGTCAGCAGGCGGCGATGGGTTGGTGCCTGCTCATCCCGTCGGAACGGCGAGGTGAGCAGATTGCCGACCTCGCGGCGAAAATAGAGAATGACGGCCAGCATGGTGCCCAGATGCAGCAGCACGTCGAACAGCACCCCTGGTTGGTTGAAGCCCGGCAGGAAATGCTGGGTGATGGCCAGGTGGCCCGAGGAGGAAACCGGCAGAAACTCGGTCAGGCCCTGGATGAGACCGAGAAGAATCGCTTGCAGCAGAGTCATGAAGATCCTTGATTACAACATTGATGTCGTAGGGGCGCCGCTTGCTGCGCCCCTACAGTTCGAGAATTACCGGCATGATCATCGGCCGGCGCTCGATGGTTCGATTGAAATAGCGGCGCAGTCCCTTGCGCACTTCGACCCGCAGCTCTTCCCAGTCGCTGATTGCCGCCAGGCTGTGTTCGCCCAGGGTTTCGAGGACGGTCAGGCGGGCCTGTTCGAGAAAATCACCACTCTCTTCTTCGGGAACGAACCCCTTGGTGAGGATGTCCGGTCCGTAGAGAATCTCGCCGCTTTTCTGGTTGATCGCCAGAAAGACCACCACCATGCCGTGGTTGGCCAGGTGGCGGCGGTCGCGCAGCTCCATGGCGCCGACGTCGCCGACCCCCTTGCCGTCGACGAAGACCCGGCCGTATTCGAGGCGCTCTTCGATGCGCAGGCCGTTTTGCGACACCACCAGTGGCTGGCCGTTTTCCAGCACCACCGCATTGTCCTCTGTC
>JAQYWA010000346.1 GCA_030145265.1 Desulfuromonas sp.
GGGGACGGTAACCCTTGAAGAACGGGGTGTGACGTCCGCCCTCTTCCTTGGTCAGGACGTAGGCTTCGGCCTTGAACTTGGTGTGCGGGGTAATGCTGCCGGGCTTGGCCAGCACCTGACCGCGCTCGATGTCCTCGCGCTTGACGCCGCGCAGCAGGATCCCGACGTTGTCGCCGGCCTGACCCTGATCGAGCAGCTTGCGGAACATCTCGACACCGGTAACGATGGTCTTGGTGGTCTCTTTCATGCCGACGATGGCGACTTCTTCCTGAACCTTGACGATGCCGCGCTCGATACGACCGGTAGCCACGGTGCCACGTCCGGAAATCGAGAAGACGTCTTCAACCGGCATCAGAAAGGGACGATCGATGGCGCGCTCGGGCTCGGGGATGTAGCTGTCAACGGCAGCCATCAGCTCGAGAACCTTGTTCTTGCCGATTTCGTCGTCGCGGCCTTCCAGAGCGGCCAGGGCGCTGCCCGAGATGATCGGAATGTCGTCGCCGGGGAAGTCGTAGGAAGAGAGCAGCTCACGAACTTCGAGCTCAACCAGCTCCATCAACTCTTCATCGTCAACCATGTCGGCCTTGTTCAGGAACACGACCATCGCGGGAACACCAACCTGACGGGCCAACAGGATGTGCTCGCGGGTCTGGGGCATTGGGCCGTCAGCGGCCGAACAGACCAGAATCGCGCCGTCCATCTGGGCCGCACCGGTGATCATGTTTTTGACGTAGTCGGCATGGCCGGGGCAGTCAACGTGAGCGTAGTGACGGTTTTCAGTCTCGTACTCGACGTGAGCGGTGGCAATAGTGATGCCGCGCTCGCGCTCCTCGGGAGCATTGTCGATCTGATCGAATGCCTTGAATTCAGCGCCGCCTACCTCAGCCAGCACCTTGGTGATGGCTGCGGTCAGAGTGGTCTTGCCATGGTCAACGTGACCGATAGTCCCGATGTTGACATGGGGTTTGGTTCTTTCATATTTAGCTTTGGACATGAACTGAGTCTCCTTTACCCCTTGGCCTTGGCGACGATCTCTTCAGCGACAGCCTTGGGAACCTGCTCGTAGTGATCAAAGGTCATTGTGTAGGTCGCACGGCCCTGCGTTGCACTACGCAGGTCAGTAGAGTAGCCAAACATATTGGCCAACGGCACGTGCGCATTGATTACCTGAGCGCTACCACGGGATTCCATTCCCATGATCCGACCGCGACGACTGCTGAGGTCACCCATGACATCGCCCATATAATCCTCAGGGACGACAACTTCAACTTTCATAATCGGCTCGAGAATAACTGGCGCGGCCTTGGCGGCACCATCCTTGAAACCCATCGAACCAGCAATTTTAAAAGCCATCTCTGAGGAGTCAACATCATGATAAGAACCGTCGAAACAGGTAACCTTAACGTCGACGATGGGGAAGCCGGCGAGGATACCAAGCTGTGACGCCTCTTCAGCACCCTTGCCAACAGCGGGAATGTATTCCTTGGGAATGACGCCGCCCTTGATCGCGTCGACAAATTCGAAGCCCTCACCTGGCTCCTGAGGCTCGATGCGCAACCAACAGTCGCCATACTGACCACGACCACCGGACTGGCGGACGAACTTGCCCTGAACCTCAACCTTCCGGGTGATGGTTTCACGGTAGGCAACCTGAGGAGCACCGATGTTGCACTCGACCTTAAACTCACGCTTCATGCGATCGATGATGATCTCAAGATGAAGTTCACCCATACCGGAAAGAATGGTCTGGCCGGTCTCTTCGTCGGTGCGGCTATACAGAGAGGGGTCCTCAGAAAGCAGCTTGCCGAGGGCAACGCCCATCTTTTCCTGGTCAGCCTTGGTCTTGGGCTCAACTGCTACATGTATAACCGGCTCGGGAAACTCCATAGCCTCCAGCAGACAGACGTCCTTCTCGGCACACAGAGTATCACCGGTAGTAGAGTACTTGAGACCTACGGCCGCAGCAATATCTCCGGCGTAAACCAGCTTGATCTCTTCACGCTTGTTCGCGTGCATCTTAAGCAGACGGCCGAAACGCTCCTTTTTCCCCTTGGTCGCATTGACCACGGTGGCGCCCGACTCGGCTATGCCGGAGTAGACGCGGAAAAAAGTCAACTGCCCAACGAAGGGGTCGGTCATGATTTTAAACGCCAGGGCCGCAAAAGGCCCATCGTCGTCTGCGGGACGGGTTATTTCTACACCGGTATCAGGGTTGATACCGCAAATGGCAGGAACATCAGTCGGCGCAGGCATGTAATCCACAACCGCATCGAGCAAGTTCTGCACACCCTTGTTCTTAAATGCACTACCACACAGAACCGGGTTGATATGCAGAGCTATCGTTGCCTTTCGAATGCCAGCCTTAATCTCGGCCACAGTGAGGTCGTCACCGCCGAGATACTTTTCCATCAGTTCCTCATCATGGGAACAGAGCTCTTCGAGCATGGCTTCGCGAGCCGCGTTGGCCTCATCCACCATATCGGCAGGAATGTCAATCTCTTCAAACTTAGCGCCCATCGACTCGTCATCCCAGACGATGGCATTCATTTCGACAAGATCGACAACGCCCTTAAAATAATCTTCTTTTCCAATGGGAAGCTGAAGTGGCACCGGATTGGCACCGAGGCGGTCCCGCATCATCTGAACGCCATGACCGAAGTCAGCGCCGATGCGGTCCATTTTATTGATAAAGGCTAAACGGGGAACCCCATACTTGTCAGCCTGGCGCCACACCGTCTCGGACTGCGGC
>JAQYWA010000347.1 GCA_030145265.1 Desulfuromonas sp.
CTTAAGTTGGCGCATAGGTTGATTGCTCCATGGGTTGACAGGCCTATCGCAGCACCCCTTTGACAATCACATCCACGGCTTCATCGGGCGTAAGTCCGTGGGCCATAAGCGTTTCCAGCTGACGACGATCCACGCTGCCGATGGCCGCTTCATGGGTCACCTTGGCCAGAGGGTGAGTGACGCTGACCAGCGGCACGGCCCGAGCGGTGGCCCGATCCTTGACCAGCTCCATGCAATCTACGTGTCCCCGGGCGCCGGGGGCATTCCCTTCGGTCGCGCCGGTCACCTCGGCGGAAGCTTCGTCCTCCAGGGCGATCCGGGTCTTGATCAGCCCCCGGGCGTTTTCCCCGTTGAGAGCTACCGATTCGCGGATGCTGATGGTGTCGGAGCCATGACCAAAGACCCGGGCGGTCAGTTCCGTGACCGAGTCCTCCTTGGCCACGACGGAATAGTCGATGGCCAACTTGCCAACCCGCCCGGTGGTCAGATTGAATTCGCTGATGTAGCGACCATTTCTGCCGACCTGGACACGGGCCTGCGGAATCACCTCAACCCCGCCGTGCGGGCCATGGACATGGGTTTCAACATAATGCAATTCGGCCCCTTCCCCGATTTCCACCGTCGCCGTCATGACATGGCGCACCTGCTCGGCGTTGGGAAACAGGCAATGGGCGAGGAAGCGGGCCGCCGAATCCCTTTCCAGGCGCACCTCCATCTCGATCTGTTGCAGCCCCCGCGGGTGGACGATGCCGAAACAGAGATGGACGGGATGAGCGATCCGCACCCCCTGGGCGACCCTGACTTTGACCGCGATGCCGGTCTTGGTTTCCCGGGCCTCGACCTCAAGCCCTTCGACCTGCCGGGCGCTCAGGATCCTGTGGCCGACGGCCATCAGATGGGCGATCTTTGGGTCTTCCAGGATGGCCCGGTCGCCACCGGCGGCGCCAAAGGCGCTTATCAGGGCATCACGTTCGTTCATCACCGCACTCCCTGCCATCGCATACCAGGCATTTTCGATTTTTGTAATGGTCCGCCACCATTTGCGGCGCCCCGGTACAGATAATGCGACCGGCACAGATCTGCGAGGCGCGGTTGGCGATGGAGGCAATCTCCTCGCGATGGGTAATCAGCAAAACAGCCGCTCCGTCCCTCCGGAAGGCCGAGATGACCTCGATGATGTCCTGGGTCGATAACATGTCAATACCTGAATCGGGCTCGTCGAGAATCGCCAGCCGGGGTTTGAGCGCCAGAACGGAAGCGAGTTCGATGCGTTTCCGCTCTCCGCCGCTCAGGGACCTGTCGACCATCCGGTCGAGATTGCGACGGGCATCGAGCCCGACCATCGTCAGCAACGCTGCCGCATCGGCTTGTTTGTTTTTCAGGGTGAGATATTCCCGGACGCTCAGCCCCTCGAAGCGGGCCGGCTCCTGCCAGGCCATGGCAATCCCCAGCCGGGCCCGCTCGTGGATCGCCAGGTCATCGATACGCCGCCCTTTGAACAGGATCTGACCACCGGCTGGGCGGTGTCCGCCGCAGCCCATAACCAGGCAGGCCAGAGTACTTTTGCCGGTGCCGTTGGCACCGATCAGCGCATGAACCTCACCGACCTCCAGTCGCAGGGAGAGCCCGTCGAGAATCGACCGACCTCCGGCCCGGTAAAAGATTTCCTGCACCTCAAGCAGAGCCACCCAGATTACCTTTCCTGTCTTCCCTCAAGGGCATCAACTCCCTGAACCCCCATGCATTCCTTCTCGGTCTGCGCCCTTTGCTGAGCGTAAAGACCAGATAAAAGCACGTCAGCAAAAAGATTACCGCCCCAGCGCCTTCTTCAGTTCGTCAACGGTCGGCACCCGCCCGGAAAAGACAATTTTTCCGTCCACCAGCACCGCCGGCGTCAAGCGAACCCCCAGCCGGCTGTATTCGCGAATGTCGTAGACATGTTCAATCTCTGCCTGCATGTTCAGCCCGTTAACAACCTCGTTCACCACCTTTTCCGTCGCCTGACATCGAGCGCAACCCGGTCCCGCAATTTGAATTTTCATGGTTTTCACTCCGTTAAAAAATGAAGTTGCCGAAAAACCAACCCATCAATGTGCCTGATGCCATAATGACCGGCACATAGACCAGGGCCTTTTTCCAGCCGAACACCTTGCCGATCGCCAGCCAGTTCGGCAAGCTTATCCCTGGCCCTGTCAACAATAGAGCAAGGGCCGGCCCCTTGCCCATGCCTAGTTTCATGAGAGTATCCACGAAGGGAGCTTCGGTCATGGTGGCAAAATAGGTGACCGAGCCAACCAGAGTGGCAAGAAAAGAGGCGACGAGGCCATTGCCACCCAACCAGTGTTGGATCCATTCTTCCGGTAACAGTTCACCTATGATCCCGACCAGGAAAACACCGCCGATCAGCAGGGGGAAGATGGTTTTTACGAACCACCAGGTTTCGCCCGCCCAGATTTTGATTTTATCGAAAGGAACCGTCTTCCAGGCATAGAGTGCCATGGCCAGGGTGCAGACGGCCCAGGTCAGCACCTTGTAGGCATAAGGCCGTTCGGCCATGAGATAGTTGGGCAGCAGCAGGGAAAGGACCAGCAGGACCAGCAAGACGATGTCCTGCTTCGAAATTACCTGCCGCTTCTGCTCCGGATTTGGCGCGGCGGTCGGCTCCGCCTGTTCGTCCTTGAAAACCAGACTCATGACCGTGCCGACCACTAGGGCCATAGCCAGCGCGGCAATAAC
>JAQYWA010000348.1 GCA_030145265.1 Desulfuromonas sp.
CTACCGGGTGGTCGCCGCTACCGGCAAGGCGGCGGAGCAGGATTATCTTTTATCGCTGGGGGCGGCCGAGATTGTCAGCCGTGACGAAGTGCTGGCCGGATCTGACCGGCCAATGATGAAGGAGCGCTGGGCGGGCGTGGTCGATGTGGCCGGCGGCGAGACGCTGGTGGCGGCCATCAAGGCGACCCGCTACGGCGGGGCGGTGACCTGCTGCGGTCTGGTCGCATCGCCGGGGCTGGACATGAATGTCTTCCCCTTTATTTTGCGTGGAGTCAGTCTGCTCGGTATCGACTCGGTACAGTGCCCGATGGAACCGCGGCTGAAGGTCTGGGCCAAGCTGGCCGGCGAATGGAAACCGGCGCAGCTCGAGGCCGCAGCCACCGAGGTTACCCTGGAGACGCTGGAAGAAAAAATCCATGGCATCCTCAAGGGCGAAGTCAAGGGGCGGACGCTGGTGAAGCTGTGAGTGGTGATTGGTTTGTCGACGTTTCAAATCACTGATCACAAATCACGGGTTTTATCCTTCCAGCACACTTCCCACCGAACCGAAGAAAAACCGGTTGCCGAGGGCCGCCTGCAACTGGGCGGCCTTCGGCAGGCCGGTGCAGTGCGACACTCCCACTTTTTCCACCCGGTAATTATTCAGCGCCTGCCGGGTCTGTTCGAACTGGGCATCGTCGGCAAAGCCCAGATGTGTCCCTCCTAAAATGGCGTAAAACCCGTCCCGTCCGGTTTGTTCCAGTACGTATTCCATGATGTTGACCAGCCCGGCGTGGGCGCAGCCGAGGACCAGGATCAATCCCTTTTCTGAATCGACCACCAGCGACAGGTCATCGAGGAGTTCGTCGTGGGCCGACGCTCCGCAGCAGACTGCCGTCATCAGCGGATCGCCCTGTTCGAAGGCTGTACGCCGGGGGATCTCGCCGGTCAGCCAGAGTCCCGGCGCCACCTCGGTCATCTGCCGTGAGAGGATGAAGCGACCCCCCTGGGATTCCAGGTGTTCGCGGCGGTGGGGGATGCCGATGAAGCGCTCTTCCCGGTAGCGTTCGAGAAACAGGTCGGGATGGCCGTAAATGTTGATGGGGCCGGTCTGCTGCAGCACCGTTGGCAGTCCGCCGGTGTGATCGTAATGGCCATGGCTGAGCAGGATGGCCTTGATGGCGGAGAGGTCTTTTTTCAGGGTGACGGCGTTCTGGCGAATCCCGAGACCCTGGCCGGTGTCGAAGAGATAGTTTCCCTCGGGCCTTTCCACATGACAGGCAAATCCGTGCTCGCCGACCAGGCCGGCCTGGGGGCGGACGGAGTTTTCACACAGGATGGTGAGGCGGGTTGTCATCGTCGTTCCTTTCAATTCATTCGGAATAATTTGCTGTGGCCAGAGAAGACCGGTTACTCTGCCACTGGCCGGACGTAGCCGGCGCAGGTTCCGAGCAGCTTTTCGTGAATGGCGTCGAGAACCTCCTGTTCGTCTTCGATGTCGGCGCAGGATTGCAGGTTGAGCGCCAGCGGCAGCAGCCCTGCCAATATGGTGCGCAGGTTGCCGCACCCTTGCGGGCCGCCGAAGACTTCGGTCAGTTTGCGGCTGAGGCCGCGGCCGATGACGAAGCCCTGCAGCAGCTTGAGCCGTTCGATCACGTTGGGACAGTCGCTGGTGGGGGCCTTGCGGAACTCGGCCAGGCTATCGACTATTTCGAGGGTTGCTGTGTCGACAATGGTCTTCACTTCGATATCGTGAAAGCGGTCCTGCAACAGGCTGCGCAGGGTCATGCGGCCATCATTCCCCGCCGTGACGCCGTAGCTGATGGTGCGCTGGAAATCTTCCATTACGTTGGGATGCTTCATTTTAACTCCTGTTTATTCCAAATATCATGTGGGAGCGACCCAAGGGTCGCCCTGGGCGAGGCATGCCTCGCTCCTATCCCTTGTTTTTCAGCACATCGAGAATCTCGATGTGGGCCGCCTGCCAGGCTGGATAAGCGCCGGCCGCCAGTCCCAGCAACACCGATCCGGCCAGGGAGCCGAGTACCAGCAGCGGTTCGATCACCAGCGGCAGCCCGCCGATCCGGCAGACGACCACCAGCAGCACCAGGGCCAGTATCACCCCGAGGCTGCCGCCGGTACCGGCCATCAGGGCGGCCTCGAGCATGAACTGGCGGATGATGTCGATGCGGCGGGCGCCGACCGCGCGCCGGACGCCGATTTCGAGGCGCCGGGTGCGGACCAGCAGGACCATGATCGACAGGATACCTAGGCCGCCGACGGCAAAGGAAATCGACGAGCTGATCAGCCCCAAGGTCTGCACCAGATCGAGGGCCTGCTGCTGAACCTGCATGGTATCGCGAGCGGTGAGCACTGAAAAATCGTCAGCCTTTCCCGTGGTGATGTTGTGCCGCTGGCGCAGGATGGCGGTGGCGGCTTCCTTGGCCGTGATATACGCGGTGGGGAGGTTCAGCTGCAGGTAGATGCCACTAATCCAGTCCTGATTGGCGAAGCGGCGCATGTAAGTCGAGAGCGGCACGAAGACCTGCTCGTCCTGGTCGGTGCCGGAGATGTCGGATCCCTTGGTTTCCATTACTCCAATCACCCGGGCCCCGGCCCGGTAGAAAAAGACCTGCTGATCCAACGCCTTGGCTGCCGAGCCGAAGAGGCGTTCTGCGATCTTAGCTCCCAGCACCACTACGCGCTCCCGCCCGGTTTCTTCTGCTGCATTGAAGAAG
>JAQYWA010000349.1 GCA_030145265.1 Desulfuromonas sp.
TGGTCGCGCCGGTGCTGATCCTGCTCACCAAGCGATGCGTCACCCCCTTTGGCGTCATGGTCGCCGGGGCCCTGTGCACGGTCGGCATCTTCTTCATGCGCTACGACCTGGTAGTTGCCGGACAGATCGTGCCGATGCGCGAAGATACCGATGGAATAATCAACGGGCTGGTGTCCTACTCCCCCTCGCTGGCTGAGTACGGCATCGTGCTGGGCGCCTTGGCCACCTGCATGTTCCTCTACACCCTGGCGGAAAAGGTCTTCGACCTTGAGATAAAAGAGTACTAGGCCTCACCTGCTTGCTTGAGAAGAACAATTCTCAGCCTCCTTGGGCCGGCCTTACCGCCGGCCTTTTTTTTCAGTGCAGGCAGGGCAACAACTACGCCCGAATCAGCCATTTGCCTTGCTGTGATCCATTGAGTCTTCTATAATCGGCAGCGTTATGATGAAATCTGCAAAAACCTGCCATAGCCTGTTCGACGATATCAGCGGGGTCATTCTGGCCGGCGGGCAAAGCCGCCGGATGGGGCGTGACAAAGCCACGCTCGAAATCGGCGGCACCTCGTTGTTCGAGACCATTGTCGACGTTTTCGCCAACCTGTTCGCCAGCACCCTGATTGCCGGCGACCGCCTGGACCTGGCCCGCCCCGGACTGCCTGCGTTTGCCGACGAATTTCCAGGCAGCGCCCTCGGCGGCCTCTACACCGGGCTCAAGCATGCCGGCACGCCCTACATCTTCGTCACCGCCTGCGATATGCCCTTTGTCGACGCGGCCCTGATCCGCAGCCTGGCCGAAAAGCGCCACCGATACGACGTCGTACTGCCGCAGACCCCGGCCGGACTGGAGCCCCTGTTCGCCTGCTACAGCAAAAACTGCCTGGAAGTCATGCACCGGCAGCTTGAGAGCGGCAACTTTCGCATCCTCGACATTTACCCGCAGCTGAAGGTGCGGATCGTTGCGGAAAACGAATTGCCCGACGACTGGCAAAAAGCCCTGACCAACATCAACACGCCTCAGGATTATTCAAGGCTGCAGAAAGAAAAACCATGAGCGTTCCCGTCGTATCCTTCGTCGCCAAAAGCGGCACCGGCAAAACCACCCTGGTAGAAAAACTGATCCGCGAGATGAAATCACGCGGCCACAAGGTCGGCGCCCTCAAGCACGACGCCCACCGCTTCGAGATCGACCATGAGGGGAAGGATTCCTGGCGCTTCACCCAGGCCGGGGCGGACACCACCGTGGTCACCTCACCGGAAAAAATGGCCATGGTGAAGCGCTACACCGCCGAACCGACGATCGAAGAAACCCTCGACGCCTGCTTTGCCGACGTCGATATCGTGCTGACCGAAGGGTTCAAGCGCAGCTCCCTGCCAAAAATCGAAATTCACCGGAGCGAATGCCGCCGCGATCTGCTGTGCCGGGGGGAATATCTCGACCCGGCGCTGATCGCCGTGGCCTCTGACGAACCGCTGCAGATTGATGTGCCGCTGCTCAATCTCGACGACATTGCCGCACTGGCCGACTTCATCGAAGCACGGTTCCTGCGCTGACAACATCCCCCTGGAGCCTGCCCCATGCTGACCTACCCCGAAGCCATTCGAATTGTACTGGAAACCCTGCAGCCGCTGCCGGCCGTCGATGCCGACCTGACCGGGGCTTTTGGCCAAGCGCTCGCCGCACCGGTCTACGCCCGCTGGGATCTCCCCCCAGCAGACAATTCGGCCATGGACGGCTACGCCTTCCGCTGCTGCGGACAGACCCCAGGTAGCCGCCTGCGAGTCGCCGGCTTCCTCCCGGCGGGGGCATACCCTGACCAGCCGGTCGCCGAAGGCGATGCGGTCAGGATCATGACCGGCGCCCCGCTGCCTGAAGGCTGCGACACTGTCGTTCCAATCGAAGACGTCGATACCGACGGCGACCAGATCGCCTTCCGGCAGGCGCCCGAAACCGGCCAGCACGTTCGCCTGCAGGGCGGAGAGTTTCACGGCGGAGACCTCCTGCTGCCCGCGGAGACCCCGATCCTGTCAGGGGAAACGGGATTGCTCGCCGCCGCCGGCATCGAACAGGTCAGCATTCATCCCCCTCTCCGGGTCGCCCTGCTGTCAACCGGCGACGAGTTGGTCGAGCTGGGGGAAACTCCCGGTCCGGGACAGATCGTCAATTCCAACTTTCACCTGCTTTCCGCCCGGCTCCGCGAAGAAGGCTGCACGGTGATCCCCCTCGGCATCGCCAGGGACACCGCTGGCGACCTCGACGGGAAAATCACCCGGGGGCTGCAAGCCGACCTGCTGATCACCACCGGCGGGGTTTCGGTGGGCGACCGGGACTTGGTGCAGGAGACACTGAAACGACACGATTTCAAGCTGGGATTCTGGAAAGTCGCGGTCAAGCCGGGCAAGCCTGTGCTGTTCGGCATGGCCGGAGAGACCCCGGTGTTCGGCCTGCCGGGCAATCCCGCTGCTTCGGCGGCCACCTTTGAGCTCTTCGTCCGCCCGGCCCTGCGCCGGCTCTGCGGGCACGCCGACACCCTGCCTGCCCGCCTGCGAGTAACGCTCACACAGCCGATTTCCGGCGGCGGCAAGCGGCAGAGCTTTCTCTGGGGAGAACTGCAGGAACAGGACGGGCGCTACTTCTTCAATCCGTCGAACCGCCAGAGTTCCGGCCAGAACCGCAGCATCCAGGGATCGCAGGCCCTCCTCCCGGTAGCGGTC
>JAQYWA010000350.1 GCA_030145265.1 Desulfuromonas sp.
CCGGCTTCGGCCGAAGAAAATCCGGGCCTGACTCTCGACCGAATCCTCGCCGAACTGGAACTCTCGGCCGCCGGCATCGAAACCCTGGCCAGCGACTTTGTTCAGGAAAAATATCTGGAGATGTTTCAGGAAACCCTGGTTTCCTCTGGACGTTTCTCTTTCGCCCAGCCGGATAAGCTGCGCTGGGAGATGAACGAACCGGTGGCCTCCGGTTTTCTGCTCAACGGCGACAGCGGCAAGCGCTGGCACGAGCGGGCCGGCGCCGCCGTTCCCTTCGACATCGCCCGGGAACCGGGGATGAGGCTGATCGCCGAGCAGCTCTTGGCCTGGGCCCGGGTCGACATTGTCTGGCTGGTGCAGCAGTACCGCATGGTCCTGGTGAGCGAGGAGCCGGTCACCCTCAAGCTGATCCCGCTGCAGGCGGGGGCGGACCAGTTCCTCGACTACCTGCTGATCAGCTTCGATGAAGAGCGGCGCTACGTCGAAACCGTCGAAGTACATGAACCGGGCGGCGATTTCACCCGCATCCGCTTTGCCGGAACCGAACTCAACCAGCCCCTCGACCCGGCGCTGTTCTAGGAACGCCTGATGCTGTTTTCTGCCATCTACCGGCTGTTCGCGCCCCGGCGAGCGCTCCTGTTTCTGCTGACCCTGCTGCTGCTGGGTGCAAGTCTGGTCGGATTGACCCGGCTGGAGGTGCGCGAGGACATCGAGTCGATGCTCCCCGACGATACCTCCCAGGTGGCCGATGACTTCCGCCGCCTGCAGCAGGCACCCTTCGCCCGCAAGGTGCTGATCAGCCTGCACGGCAGTCAGAGTACCAGCACGGCGACCCTGCTTACGGCCGCCGATAGCCTGGCCGCAGCCCTGTCGTCCGAGTATTTCAGCCGGGCGGTTACCGGCCCGGCGATGCTCGAAAACAACCGGCTGCCGGACTGGCTGGAGAGCCGTCTGCCGCTGTTGCTGGGGGCGGACGATCTGCAGCGGGTTGCCGACGGGCTGACTCCGGAGCGGGTGCAGGAGCAGCTCGAAACCGGCTACCGGCGGATGCTGTCGCCGGAAGGCTGGCTGCTCAAGGGGGTGATTCGCCGTGATCCCCTCGATCTGCGCAACCTGGGGCTGGAGAAGCTGCGCTTCGTTAACCCGATCAGCAAGACCCGGCTGCAGGACGGGCATTTTCTCAGCGCCGACGGGCGCAGCGCGCTGATCATCGCCGATTCGCCGGTGGCCATCACCGATTCCGGCGGTGGCGCCAGGATGCTGGAGCAGTTTCAGCAGGCGGCCGACGGAGTGTTGCCGAAGGGGGTCGAGGCCCGGCTGGTCTCCGGTCACGCCTACACGGTGGCTAACGCCGAGGCGATTCAGCGGGACCTGTTCGTGGTGCTGACCGCCTCAACCCTGGGGCTGGCTGCCCTGTTCCTGTTGTTTCTGCGCAGCTGGCGGGCGTTGTTTGTCTTTCTGGTGCCGGTGTCGGTGGTGGGCCTGGCGGCGGTGGCGGTCTCCTGGTGCTACCCGGTGGTTTCCGGGGTGACCCTTGGGTTCGGTGCGGTCCTGCTCGGGATCGCCGTCGATTTCGGCCTGCATGTCTATTTCGTCCTGCGCCAGAACGAAGGGGAGCCGGAGGCAGCTCTGGGCCGGGTTTCCCGGCCGGTGCTGTTCGGTGCCCTGACCACTCTGGCCGGGTTCGCCGTGCTGCTCACCTCCAGCCTGCCGGGGCAGCGCCAGCTGGCGGTCTTTGCCATGACCGGCATTGCGGCCGCCCTGTTATTGGCACTGATCGTTCTGCCGCATCTGGTGGTGTCCGATTGGCGGCCGGCGCCGCGCCGGTTGTACCAGTGCCTGACCGTGAAACGCCGGCGCAAGCCCGGTCTGTTGCTGTTGCTCTGGCTGGTGATCATGGTCGGCTGCTCATGGAAGGTCGCCGATGTCCCGGTCAACGGCGAACTGCGCAGTTTGAGCCTGATGCCGACTGAGCTGCTGGCGGCCGAACAGGAGCTGCAGCAGACCTGGGGCAACCTCCGTTCGATGGCCATGGTCTTTGCCGAAGGCGGAGATTTGCAGGAGGCGCTGGGGGCCAACGACATGTTGTTCGAACTGCTGCTGCGGGAGCTTCCCGATACCCCGGTAATCAGCCTGGCGCCGCTTCTTCCTTCGGCGGCGAACCAGGCGTCCAATCTGCAGCGCTGGCAGGCTTTCTGGCAGCAGCGGGGCGAGTCGACCCGCCAGCTGTTGCGGCAGGCCGGCGAATCCCGTGGTTTTTCCGAGGCGGCTTTCGCCCCGTTTTTTGTCGGTCTGCAGCGGCAGCCCGAGCCGGTGACCGTGGAAACTCTGCGGCAGCTCGGCCTCGGCGATCTGCTCGATGTTCTGTTGCTGGAAAACGGCGCCGGGGTGCAGCTGGTGACCCTGGTTCCCGATACTCCAGAGGTGACGGCCCTCTTTGGTGCGGATGCCGCGCTACCGCCCGGCATCCACCTGGTGTCCCAGGCCCGCTTTGGCCGGGAGGTGGGGAGCGCCATCCGCGCTGACTTTCTGCGCTTCATTACTCTGGCCGGGGGGGCGGTGCTGCTCATGGTCGCCCTGCTGCTGCGTCGACCGGGCCAGATTCTGCTGGCGCTGCTGCCGGTGGCGACCGGGCTGGTGGTGATGCTCGGCACCATGGGGTGGCTGGGAATGGAATTCAACCTGTTCAACATCGTGGCGACCATCCTGGT
>JAQYWA010000351.1 GCA_030145265.1 Desulfuromonas sp.
GGCCAGCTCAAATGGTACCCGGCTGATAGCCATGAAATGGCCGAAAACCACGGCCCCGGTGACGATTACCATGACCATGCAGCTGATCTTCGTGGTGTCGCTGAGCGATTGCACGAAACCCTGCCAGCTGAGTTGGCGCCGAAAAAGGGCGATGGCGAGGGTCAGAAAGGCACCGACCGCCGCAGCTTCGGTTGGGGTGAATATCCCGAAGAAAATTCCCCCCATAACCATGACGAACAGTATTAGGGTTTCGAGGATGCCGGCAAAGGAGCGAATTTTTCGCCGCAGAGTGGTTTTCGGGCCGGGCGGGGCAAGTTGCGGGTTGATTTTGACCCGAATGAAGATGGTCAGAAAGAACAGCCCACAGAGCAGGATGCCGGGGAGGATCCCGGCGGCAAACAGCTTGCCGATCGATTGCCCGGTGATAATGCCGTAGACGATGAAAATGACGCTCGGCGGGATCAGGATGCCCAGGCTGCCGCCGGCGGCCACGGTGCCGGTGGCCAGTCCCATGTCGTAACGGCGCCGCTTCATCTCAGGGATGGTCACCGTGGCCATGGTCGCGGCGGTGGCGTTGGTCGATCCGGAAATGGCCGAAAAACCGGCACAGGCACCGATGGTGGCCAGCGCCAGACCGCCGGGCCGATTACCGAGCATGACGTAGGCGGCATGGTACAGGCGCCGGCTGATGCCGGACTGGTAGGCCACCTGCCCCATGAAGACGAAGAGCGGGATGACGGTCAGACTATAGGAGGAGAAGGTGTCCCAGATGTCCCGGGCCAGCAGGTTGAGACCCGCTTCGAAATTCACCACATAGCTGAATCCGGCCAGTCCGAGCAGCGCCATGACGAAACCGACCGGCATCCGCGAAAAGAGCCCGACGATCAGCAGAACGATACCGATAATGCCAATGGTGGTCATGCTCATTTGCTGAATGCTCCCTGCAGGTTTTTCTGGAAATCAGCGAGCAGTACCAGACAGACAACTGCTGCGGACAGCCCAACGCCGTAGACGAATGGATAAAATGGCAGCTGCAGGGTCATGGAAACCTCGCCGGCCTGCCGCAGCGTTTCAGCGTACAGCACCGAGCGCCAGGCAATCAGGCCGAACAAAAACAGGCTCAGGCCGGTGGTCAGGGTATCGATCAGGGCCTGACCCCGGGCCGGGAGCAACTGCACCAGGACGCTGACGGCGATATGCCCTTTTTCAACGCAGGTATGGGCCATGGCAAAGGAAACGGAAACCGCACTGAAAAAGGAAACCAGTTCGTAGGTTCCGGGTATGGGGAGGCGGAACAGGCGCAGCACCACGTCGGCGAAGGTCAGCAGCATCATGGCGACGATGGCCGCTCCGGCAATGCCGAACAGCAGCCGAGCCAGGCTGTTTCCCGTGGATTCAAGGCGGTTCATGGATGGGGCAATCCTTTGTCTGTCGACGGTGGTATCTTGAGGGTCGCTGGTTTGCGCAGTTCAGCCCCACCGCCGACGAGGGCGGTGGGGCTGAAGGTTAGCGGGTGACGCTGGTCAGCTTATTTGGATGCTTCAGCGATCAGGGTCCGGATCTGCTCGACGTACTCGGCGCCGTTCGGGGTATTGGCGATGTAGTCGTTGATCACCGGCTCGACCGCCTGGCGCCAGCGGGCGCTCTCTTCCGCGGACAGGGGGATCAGCTCGTTGCCGAGGCTCAACGTGAACTCTTTCCCGTCCCGGTCGGCCCGGTCCCAGGTTTCGCCATGGAAAACGGCATACTCGGCGGCGACTTGTTCGATGATCTGCTGGTCGGCTTCTGCCAGGCTGTTCCACTGGTGGCGGTTCATGACCACGAACATCGCCGTGGTGTAGCCGATGTCGTAACTCTCTGTCGTGTATTTGACAACTTCGCCCTGTTTCCAGCCTTTAAGGGTTTCGATCGGGGCGAAGGTCCCTTCGACCACCCCTTTTTGCAGGGCTTCGTAGGTGTCGCCCTGGGGCATGGCGACCGGAACTGCACCCAGTGCTTCAACCACCTTGGCACTCAGTCCGGTGGCGCGGATTTTCATCCCCTTGAGATCTTCCAGGGTGCGCACCGGCTTTTTAGTATGCAGCAATCCGGGGCCGTGAGCATGGACATAAAGGACTTTGACGTCCTTGAGTTCTTCGGCGTCGATGGATTTGGCAAATTTATCGGCGACGGCGGTGGCCACCTTGCCGTTCGGGTAGCCCATCGGCAGGTCGAGGGCGGCGGTGACCGGAAAGCGCCCGCGGGTATAGGCAAAACAGGAATTGCCGAGGTCGGTGATACCGGTAACCACGCCATCGTAGACCTGGGGAGCCTTGGTCAGGGTGCCGCCCGGGAACGGGGTGATGTCGATCCGTCCCTCGGTGCGTTTTCCCACTTCCTTGGCAAAGTCCATGGCTGTGACGGCCTGGTCGTGGGTGGGCGGGAAGAAAATGCTGAAGGTCAGGGATTTGGCTCGGGCGTCATTCGCAGGTGCCAACGCCAGCAACAGCAGGGCGACACCGGCAACAAGCAAATGAGACAGGGTAAATCGTTTTGACAGCATGGTATTGCCCTCCAACGTAAACGGGACAGGTTTCTGCACCGGATGACAGGATCTAGGCCAGTACATGAATTCGAAACTAACTGCTTGAAAAATTACAGAAATTGACAGAATTTTGACAAGATAAACGACCCCCGGATAAAGGTCAAGGGAAAATCCTT
>JAQYWA010000352.1 GCA_030145265.1 Desulfuromonas sp.
AAGCCCACAAATTCATACTTGAAAATTGTCACATAGACATCAATACAAACACAGAGGGGCGGGTCATAAGACCCGCCCCTCTTGATTGAACACTGATCATACTCGTTGAATTACGGGAGCAGAGACTTGATGTATTCCCGGTTCAGCTTAGCAATGAACTTGACATCGATGCCCTTCGGGCAGGAGGTCTGGCACTCGTAGTGGTTGGAGCAGTTACCAAAGCCACAGTCCTTGAGCGTTTCGGTCATTGCCTTAACGCGCGCCTTGGCTTCAGGGCGGCCCTGGGGCAGTGCAGCGAGCTGAGCCACCTTGTTACCGGTGAACAGCATGGCCGAACTGTTGGGGCAACCGGCGATACAGGCACCACAACCGATGCACTCGGCTGCGTCCATGGCATAATCGGCAATCGGCTTACCAATCATCACAGCGTTACCATCAGGTACGCCGCCAGTGTGACAAGAGGTGTAGCCACCGGAATTCATGATCGTATCCATGGCAGCGCGGTCAACCACAAGGTCCTTAACGATCGGGAACGCCTTGGCTTTCCAAGGCTCAATGTAGATGCTGTCACCGTCCGTGAAGGAACGCATGTGCAGCTGGCAGACCGTGGTACGATCCTGACCGCCATGAGGACGACCGTTGACAACCTGCGAACACATGCCGCAGATCCCCTCACGACAATCGTGATCAAAAGCGATCGGGTCTTTTCCCTGCTTAATCAACACTTCATTCACATCGTCGAGCATTTCCAGAAAAGACTGGTCGGGGCTAACATTCGGAGCCTCGTACTGCTCGAGCTTGCCCATGGCTTTAGGACCATTTTGGCGCCATACGTATAGTGTAAGGTTCATTATTTATAACTCCTTACTGCCAGATGTACATTTTCGAACTTCAGGGGCTCTTTGTGCAGCTCGGGCTCTTTATCATTGCCCTTGAACTCCCACGCAGCAGCGTAACAGAAGTTCTCATCGTCGCGCGTGGCCTCGCCGTCGTCAGTCTGGTGCTCGACGCGGAAGTGACCACCGCAAGATTCTTCACGATGCAGAGCGTCCTTGGCCAACAGTTCACCGAACTCAAGGAAATCAGCCAGGCGACCGGCATTTTCCAGCTGCTGGTTAAACTCATCGCCGCTACCGGTGACCTTAACGTTTTTCCAGAACTCTTCACGCAGTTGAGGAATCAGTTTGATAGCTTCTTTAAGGCTGGCATCGCTACGCGCCATGCCGACGTTCTCCCACATGATCTTACCGAGGTCACGATGCATCTCGGAGACGGTCTTCTTGCCGTTGATCGACAGCAGTTTGTCGATGGTACCCTTTACTTCGTCGGCCGACTTTTTGAACTCGGGATGCTCGTCGGTAACTTCGCCGGGCTTAACGGTGACCAGGTAGTTGGCGATGGTGTAAGGAATAACGAAGTAACCATCAGCCAGGCCCTGCATGAGCGCGGAAGCCCCGAGACGGTTAGCACCATGCACGGAGAAGTTGGCTTCGCCGAGAACAAACAAGCCAGGAACGTTGCTCATACAGTTGTAATCGACCCACAGACCACCCATCGCGTAGTGGGGGGCGGGGTAGATCCGCATCGGCTGCTTGTAGGCATTCTCATCGGTAATCTTTTCGTACATCTCGAAAAGGTTGCCGTAGCGCTCTTTAATGGTGCTTTCGCCAACGCGGGCAATAGCCGTAGCGTAGTCGAGGTAAACACCGCGCTTGCCGGGGCCGACACCGCGCTCATCGTCGCACTGCTCTTTAGCAGCACGGGAAGCGATATCGCGGGGAGCCAGGTTACCGAAGGAGGGGTACTTGCGCTCCAGGTAGTAGTCGCGGTCATCTTCGGCGACTTCGCTGGCCGGCTTCTCGCAGTCTTCCTTGCGCTTGGGCACCCAGCAACGGCCGTCATTACGCAACGACTCGGACATCAGGGTCAGTTTCGACTGATGCTCTCCGCTCTGCGGGATGCAGGTCGGGTGAATCTGGGTATAGCAAGGGTTAGCCATGTAAGCGCCCTTTTTGGCGGCTTTCCAGGCGGCGGTAACGCTGCAACCCATGGCGTTAGTCGACAGGTAAAAAACGTTGACGTAACCACCGGTCGCCAGCACTACGGCATCACCCCAGTGGGACTCAATCTGACCGGTGGTCAGGTTACGAATGGTGATCCCCTTAGCTACGCCATCGACCACGACCAGGTCGAGCATTTCAGTGCGGGGATGCATGGTAACGGTCTTTGCCTTAACCTGACGGCAAAGGGCCGAATAGGCACCGAGCAGGAGCTGCTGACCGGTCTGACCACGAGCGTAGAAGGTACGGGAAACCTGGGCGCCACCGAAGGAGCGGTTATCCAGATAACCGGCGTAATCGCGGGCGAAAGGAACCCCTTGCGCCACGCATTGGTCGATGATGTTGTTGGACACCTGGGACAGACGCCAGACGTCGGCCTCGCGGGCACGGAAGTCGCCCCCCTTGATGGTGTCGTAGAACAGCCGGTAAATGCTGTCCGCGTCGTTCGGATAGTTCTTCGCCGCATTGATACCGCCCTGAGCGGCGATAGAGTGAGCGCGGCGAGCGCTGTCCTGATAACAGAAGGCATGGACGTTGTACCCCAGTTCGCCAAGGGAAGCCGCCCCTGCGCCACCGGCGAGACCGGTGCCGACCATCAGGATTTTGTATTTACGTTTATTTGC
>JAQYWA010000353.1 GCA_030145265.1 Desulfuromonas sp.
AACGAACCGGACCTGGAAGACGCACTGGTCGAGCTGTACCTGAAGCGTGACATTCGCCTGATCGAAGCCTCGGCTTTTCTTGACCTGACCCTGCCGGTGGTTCGCTACCGGACCCAGGGTATCTACCGTGACGAAGCGGGACAGATCGTCACTCCCAATCGCATTATCGCCAAAATTTCACGGGAAGAAATCGCCGCCAAGTTCTTTGCCCCGCCGCCGGAGCGTTTTCTGCGGGAACTGGTCAGCAGCGGAGCCCTCACTCCCGAACAGGCGCAGTTGGCCGCCAGGGTTCCCATGGCCCAGGACGTGACCGTCGAGGCGGATTCCGGCGGCCACACCGATAATCGCCCGGCCATCTCCCTGTTCCCGTCGATCCTGGCGCTGAAAGACAAATTCCAGGCCCAGTACCGTTACCAGCAAGAACTGCGAGTAGGTCTCGGCGGCGGCATCGCCACCCCGGCCTCGGCGGCGGCCGCCTTTGCCATGGGCGCAGGCTACCTGGTCACCGGTACCGTCAACCAGGCCTGCGTCGAATCGGGGACCTGCGATGAAGTGCGGCAGATGCTCGCCGAAACCCGTCAGGCCGACATCACCATGGCCCCGTCGGCCGATATGTTCGAAATGGGGGTCAACGTCCAGGTCCTCAAACGCGGCACCATGTTCTCCATGCGCGCGGCCCGTCTTTTTGAGCTCTATCGTTCCTACGGCAGCATCGATGAGCTCCCTGCGGAAGAACGGCAAAAGCTGGAAAAAACCATTTTTCGCGCTACGATGGAGACTATCTGGGAACAGACCCGCTCCTACTTCAGCGTACGCGATCCCCGGCAGGTCGAAAAAGCCGCCCGTGATCCCAAGCACAAGATGGCCTTGGTATTCCGCTGGTACCTGGGGCAATCGCCGGTCTGGGCCAACCTGGGCGAAGCAGCCCGCAAAATCGACTACCAAATCTGGTGCGGACCGGCTATGGGCGCCTTCAACGAATGGACAAGAGGGAGTTTCCTCGAAGTCCCGAGTAATCGACAGGTTGTCACCGTAGCCCTCAACCTGCTGCTGGGCGCGGCCTACCTGCTGCGCGCCAATCAATTGACCATCCAGGGGGTTCGCCTCAACGCTGAGGCCATGTCCTTTACCCCCCTCGAGATCAAGACCATAAAGGAGTATCTCCGTTGAAAACTGATATTGCCGAAAAGAAGCAAAACGATTCATCCAATATTGCACCCCTGGCGATTGTCGGCATCGGCTGCCTTTTTCCGCAGGCCGACAACGTCAGCGAGTTCTGGTCCAATATCAAGAACGGCGTAGATGCCATCACCGAGGTTCCCGAAAGTCACTGGCGGGCGGAAGACTATTTTGACAAGGACCCGAAAGCACCGGACCATGTCTACGCCAAACACGGCGGATTTCTCTCACCTATCGACTTCAACCCCATGGAATACGGCATCCTGCCTAACGCCCTCGAAGCCATCGACACCTCCCAGCTGCTCGGACTGGTCGCCGTCGGCCAGGCATTGAAGGATGCCGGCTACGGTGCCGACAGGGAATACGACCGGGATAAGGTCAGCGTCATACTCGGCGTCACCGGCACCCTTGAACTGGTCATCCCGCTCGGTGCCCGTCTCGGCCATCCAATCTGGCGCTCAGCCATGAAGGAAGCCGGCATCGACGACACCACTGCCGAAGACGCCGTCAAGCGGATTTCCGACTCGTACGTGCCCTGGCAGGAGAACTCCTTCCCCGGCCTGCTCGGCAACGTGGTCGCCGGACGCATCAGCAAACACTACAATTTCGGCGGCACCAACTGCGTCTGCGATGCGGCCTGCGGCAGCTCCCTGAGCGCCCTCAATCTGGCCGCACTGGAGCTGGCCACGGGCAAGGCCGACATGGTGGTCACCGGTGGTATCGACACCTTCAACGACATTTTCATGTACTCCTGCTTCAGCAAGACCCCGGCGCTCTCACCGTCCGGCCATGCCCGCCCCTTTGACGCCGATGGCGACGGCACCACCCTCGGAGAAGGTCTCGGCATCCTGGTCATGAAACGACTGGCGGACGCTGAACGGGACGGCGACAAGATCTACGCCGTAGTCAAGGGGATCGGCACCTCGAGCGACGGTCGCGGCTCGGCCATCTACGAACCGAGCGCAGCCGGACAACAAAAAGCTATACGCCGTGCCTATCAGGAGTCCGACATCGAGCCAACCACCATCGGCCTGATCGAAGCCCACGGTACCGGTACCAAAGTCGGCGACGCTATCGAAGTCAAGGCTCTGCGTGCGGTTTTCGGCGAGACCGAGTCCCCCAACTGCGCCCTCGGTTCGGTCAAGTCCCAGATCGGTCACACCAAGGCCTCGGCCGGCGCCGCCGGATTGATCAAGGCGGCCCTGGCCCTGCATCACAAGACCCTGCCACCGACCATCAAGGTCAACAAACCGCAGGAGGCCGTAACCTCGGGAAAATCACCATTCTACGTCAACACCGAAGCCCGCCCGTGGGTCGCCAGCGCCGAGCATCCGCGTCGCGCCGGGGTCAGTGCCCTCGGTTTCGGCGGCAGTAACTTTCACTGTGTGCTCGAAGAATACCAGAACGAGAAAAAGCAGATCGATTGGAAGGACGACGTGCAAATCGCGGCGTTCAGCGCCGCAGATATCGCCGGACTGGAAACCGCCCTGAAGCAGTTTCCGAC
>JAQYWA010000354.1 GCA_030145265.1 Desulfuromonas sp.
CGAATTGCTTTGCGACCGGGACGCGGAGGTGCGGGCGCGGGGGCTGGAATTCATCCGCAAGGCTGCCAGCCAGGGCCAGTACGAGGCCCAGGTTCTGGTCGGCGAACTCTATCTGCAGCCGCTGCCGGCGCGCTATTCCAGCATGCATCGGGACTTGTTCGAATGCGTCTCCCCCGGCGTGGCTGCCGACCGCGATCTCGCCCTGGGGTATTTCAACACCTTGGCGCGCGCTGGACAGGTGTCGCCGGCAATGCAATTCAATTTGGGCGTGCTGGTCGAAGAGGGCATTATCGAGTCGCCTGTGTCGAATAAACGTGCCGCCGAGTATTTTCGCAGCGCGGCGGAGCAAGGTGAGCCGCGGGCCATGTACGAGGTGGGGATGGCCGAGGATCGGCAGAAGAACTATGCCGAAGCGACCCGCTGGTTCAAGGAGTCTTTCAGCCGGATCGGGCATCCCGGAGCGGCCCTGATGCTCGGCGATTACATCTTTTACGGGCGTCTCGGCGCAGTCGACCTGGAAAATGCCATTCTCTGGTACCAGAAGGCCCTGGCCTCTGCGCAGAATCCGGAAAATGCCGGGATCGGCGCATTTGTTGCCCAACGGGCCCAGCAGCGGCTCAATATCGCTGCTGGCTATCAGCAGCGCACTGGCGGCAAGGGCGCCATCCCGGTCTCGTACCGGCTGGCTGGCGGACTCAGCGAATATCGGGTCTATGCCACGGATTCAAAGGATCTGCTCGGTCGGGTGGTGCGAGATGAGGACTTGGTTGTCGCCAGTTTCTTCGGCGGCAAAGGGGCTGAAGACGTAGCGGATGAGCGTGAGGTGGCCAGCATGAACGCCGGCTTGAACTGGATTCTGGAGACCTATGCGGCCGGCCGTTACGGCGGCGGCAAGAAATTTCGCTTCGTCCTTGCAGCGGACTGACCGGGAACCCGGTCAGGGTAAGGATATAGCAGATGCAACGGGCCGTCATCCCAGGGATGACGGCCCGTTTTTTTAACTATTCCCCACTCAGCCAGGTTTCGATCTGGGCCAGGGTCTGCGACCAATCGCTGCCGAGGCGATTGTCAAGAAAGCTACGGAAGAGGCTGTCGAACAGCTGCAGGCCTTCTTCCAGCACGTACATCCGCTCGTAGAAGACCGCTTCCTTTTCGCTGGCTTCGTTGCTGCGATTGTCTCTTTCGATCTTGACTGTCGGGGCTTTGAACGAGGCCAGGTGAAAAGTCTCACCCTTCAGGGTCAGTTTCCACTGGTGTTCGAGTTTCTCAATGTGCAGGATCGATTCGGTGATCTGTTTGCCCGCCTGCAGGGCGGTGCGCACTTCACTGAAGGCATCTTGGGGGCCGATGACGGTGACCTTTTGTACGCCGCTGTCGCTGCCGCCGACCAGCAGCACTCGGTCGTTCAGGTAGGCGCTGAAGCCTTCGCCCGGCTGGGCTGGGCCGGGCTGGTTGACGCTGTAGCTGGACGAGCCTTCCATGGTCTGGTACATGAGCCAGAGCAGAAAGTCCTGGCCCAGCCAGCGGTTGCCCTCGATCATATCGAGCACGGCGTCGCTGGACGCCTGGTTGCCCTGTTGCAGTACCGGCATCAGGGCCTTGTCGACGATTGCTTCAGCCCGGGCAAAGGGATGTACGGCCACCAGTCGCAGGCCATCGAAGGTCTGGCGGAACAGGTTTTCGAAGAGTTCGACGACATTGGCGCTGAGGCTGGCGAAAGTGAGCCGTCCGCTGCGGGTGTCCCAGACGACATCAAAGAGTGCGGGGACCGGCAAGGTCTGGGCCAGCAGCGAGCCGCGCACGGCGTCGCGTAATTCTTCGCGTTTCTGTTTGGGAACCCGCTGGACGCCGGGATGGGCGGCCAGGAAGTCGGTTTCGGCCTTCTCCATGTGGGTTTTGAGCAGGGCCGAGGGGACCCGGCGCTGGTCGCGGCGCATGGAAAAGGTCAGGTAGTGGTCCCGCCATAGGGCTTGGGGACTGGCGAAACTGCTGTCCTTGGAGTCGTCGATGTGGACCCAGCCGACCGAAAGTTCCTCGCTTCCTCGGTCGATGGAGCGAAAGGCCTGGGTGATGAGGCGGGTCGATGCCCATTCGAAAAGGTCGTTTTGCGGCATATCGCCGGAAACTTGAAACTGACAGATGCTGACGGTGTTGGCAAGAATGCCCATGAAGCATGCTCCTGGATATGGTTTTTAAAAGGTTCGGGTTGCGTATGGTTATGCTGGAACGACTGTAGGGATGGGAAGCGGGCGCTCAGCCGGCGGCGGCTGTCTTCCGGGTGAAATTAGCGCCAGGTGAGCTGGCGGTGCGGGCATTGTGCGTCCGCAGTTCAGCGGCCAATTGCTCGATCTGGCTTGAGCAGAGGATGCCGGTTTCGATGAAATACTGGCCGATTTTCTGTTGCCGGGAACGCTGGAAATAAAGCAGGGTCTGAACTTGGCTGTGGCGTAGCAGGCCGAGTCGGACGGCTTTTTCACCGAACCGACCGTAGCCGCCGCAGTCACGACAGATACACAGAATCTCCGCATCGCTCAGCCAGTTCCAGCGGCAAGCGATTTCGCCTATCGCCGGACGTTGCCGGCGCTGCCAGACCAGTGCCTCGATAAGGAACTGGTAAGAAACCAGGCCCCGGTAATAAAGGTAGCTGCCGAATTCG
>JAQYWA010000355.1 GCA_030145265.1 Desulfuromonas sp.
TAGATGGTGCGGTAGTTGAAGGCCATGATCTTGCCGCCCATGCTGGCGTAGTTGACGCCGAGGGTGCCACCGGTCTTGAGCTTTTCGTCGTAGCGGTACTTGGTGGTCACCTCTTTGTCTTTTTGCAGCAGGCGCAGGTCGTATTTGTCCTTGAACCATTCGTCGGCCACGGTTCTGTCCCTGAAGTCTTCGGTCACCACCGTGCCGCCGTAGATGATCGCCACGATGCCGTGGTCCTGTACCATCGCGCTGCCGAAGCCGCCGCGGCCGGCCCAGGTGTCGACGTAGCTGATCTTGCCCTTGTTGATGGGGACCGACATGATGCCGCCCATGTCGGTATGGGCGGCGGCGGGGCCGGCGACCAGGATGCGCGGGTCGTTTTCGTAGCGGTTGCCGAACTGCTGGTAGACCTGGTCGGTGAGGGAGTAGACCCCGGTTCGTCCCGATTTCCAGACGGTCTCCGCGTCGATGGGAACCACCTCGACTTCGATCTCCTCACCGTGGTTGCGGTTCAGGTAAAGGACCGAGGGGACCGGCGCCTTGCCGACCAGGCTGAGCATGTTGATGCCCAGGTTGTCGAAGACCAGCCCGGCGCCCCCCATGGAGCTGACGTAATAGCCTTGCCAGCAGGGGGAGAAGCCGGTCACCACCAGGCGGTTCGAACCGGGGAAGATCGACCCGGCAAAAATGCCGACCCCGAAGTTGAGACTCCGGTTCTCCTGGGTGAGGTGGATACCGAGGTCGACCGGCCCGAAATAGCGGTCGAATCCGTACTTTTTGGTTTTGTAAAAGCCGGTGGCCGGATCGACCATGAGCACTCTTTGATACATGTCGCCTACCTCCTGCAATCATCTGAATGTTCAGCGCCGTTTCCTGGTTTTCGTAAGCTTTAACTCATGCCCTTGTGGCGAATTGTCTTCCAGGAAAGGTCTCTCGCCTCCAGGGACCATGACGGGTGCGTTTACCATTATTCATCATTTTTATTACGGTTTTACAACCAAGGCAAAGAGGATAACGCAGAGGCGCAGAGAAAATCATTTTTTTTTCTAGCCTTACCCCTGCGTCATTGCGTCTTTGCGTTTACATAGACCTTTGATTTGCCGTGATCCTTTTTGGATTATGTGCCCGTTCAAGTTTTTATCAGATTATTGATCCTGGTCATGTTTTCTCTCGGCTTCTTCCTTTATTCTACATTCAACGATCACGAAGGAAAGGAGTAATTGACCATGAACCTCCCTGAAGGCATCGGCGAGCAGCCGATCAATAAAACCATCGAAACCCATCCGCGCATCGGCGAGATTTTGCAGAAGTATGATATCGGCTGCGTCACCTGCGGCGTCGGCATCTGTCTGGTGAAGGATGTCGTCAGCATTCACGCTCTCGGCGCCGAGGCCGAAGCGCAGATCGAAAAAGAAATTAACGACTACCTCAATAATAATGGAGAAGCGCAATGAAAAATCTGGCCTGCGGCTGCCCGGGCAGCCAAGTACGCACCATCGAAGCGACCGAAACTACCCCGCCTGAGGCGACCGGACGACTGTCTAGCGAATTGCGCCAGTGGCCGACCCAGCTGCAGTTGGTTCCGTCCAGCGCGCCGTACCTGGAAAATGCCCACCTGCTTATTGCGGCGGACTGCGTCCCTTTCGCCTATGCCGAGTTTCACCGTGATTTCATCAAGGGAAGGGTGCTGGTCAATGCCTGTCCCAAGCTGGATGACACCGGTTCCTTCGTGGAGAAGCTGGCGGCGATGATCAGAAATAATGACATCCAATCGATCACTGTTACCATTATGGAAGTTCCCTGCTGTCGGGGGATGGCGATGATGGCCCAGGAAGCACTTAAGCAGTCTGGCAAGGATGTCCCGCTGACGATCGCGGTGATCGGGATCGACGGCCAGAGAAAGAGGTGATATGAAAACCGATGTTACCCAGGTTATGGTTGACGAGCACCGGCTGATTCTGCGCATGATCGCACTGGTCGAGAAAAACACCGAACGGATGTTGCAGGGGCGCTTTCGCAACTGGCAGTTCTTTCTCGACGCCGTCGACTTCATCCGCAACTTCGCCGACCGGTTTCATCACGCCAAAGAAGAGGATGTGCTGTTCGTGGCGCTGGTGAAAAACGGCATGCCCGAGAAGAGTTCGCCCATCGAGGCGATGCTCATGGAGCACGACCAGGGTCGCGCTTATGTGCGGGCGGTGGAAGATGCGGCGCAAAGGGCGACAATGGGTGAACTTGGGCAGATTCCGGTGATTGCCGAAAATGCCAGAGAGTATGCCAAACTGCTGCGCGGCCATATTGACAAAGAGGATACGATTCTCTACCCTCTGGCCGAGCGGGTGCTCCCCGAAGAGATGCGCCCGGCGATGCTTACGGGCTACGCCCGGGCTGAAGATGCTAACCCCGGCCTGGCCGAACGCTACCGGCGGCTGGTGGAAGAGTATGAAGCCCAGGTGGCGGTCTGATTGTTTTAGGTGATTTGCCCTCTTTCGAAAGCCTTAAAATCGGCGGGTCGCGTCCCGCCAGACGCCTTACTTTTTGTGAGCCGACAAAAAGTAAGCAAAAAGCGGCTTCCACTGCGTGGGGCATTACTGTCGCGTAGGGCAGTGGAGCTGGAAACCGGTGTTGCTACCGATAACCGATTTTGCTTCGTG
>JAQYWA010000356.1 GCA_030145265.1 Desulfuromonas sp.
CGGAGGCTGTCGCTGGGGATGGTCGATCCATCCGACCTGAAGATCATCGACGAGATCGCCTTCCGCACCGGCTTCGTCATCCGCCCCATCATCATCCCCGAAGTCCGCATCGTCCTCGCCCTGGAAAAATACTACCAGGTTGAACGCAAGCTTCGTTATATCCACGCACCCCACCTGCTCGAAGAAGAGATTACCCAGATCGAAACACCGGACAAGCCCGAACCGTCCGTCGACGCCTGGTATGAAGAGATCGAGGAACGGGTAGAAGAGGAAGCCGCCGAAACGGTCGATGCGGAAAAGCAGGCCGAATTTTTCGAGCAGTACACCATTGACGAGGTATCGCAACAACTGTCGGAAACCCTTGATCGTGACGACATCGCCGACACCGTAGTCCATTACCTCGGGCAGACCCTTTCCTGCGGGGCCATGTTCCTGATCCGTGGCGATATGGCGATGGGATGGAAGTCGATACTCCGCCAAAAGCCGGTTCCCAACTTCGGCCAGCTGCAGATCCCGCTCGATGAGCCCTCGGTTCTGAAGACCGTTGCGGAAAACCGCAGCTACTACCTCGGTCCGGTTCCCCGTTCGCCGTTCAACTCCATGATGCTGCAGGAATTCGGCGGCCGCCTGCCGAAAACTGTCATGCTGGTCCCCCTGGTCATGATGGGGCGAACCGTAGGAATCATCTACGCTGACGGCGATGATCAGGCCCTGGGCGAATACCTGCCCGAACTGCAGCGACTCGCAGCCAAGGTGGTCATGGCCTTTGAAGTTCTGATTCTGAAAAACAAAATTCTTCAGACCTGAGTGACGGTCCAAACACGCGAATGACCTTGATCCGACTGCTGCTGACATGGTTGGCATCCCCCGCGATATCACTGGCATCCGACTTGCAAAACACTAATGAACCTAGTCGAAAATAATCGACATATCCGCGGCCACAGGCCACGGCCGGCGATAACCGGCTGAATGCTGTCAACAGACCAACAAGGCACGTTATTAAATGAAAAAAAACGCCCCCACCCAGCAGCCCGACGCATCCAACCACGGGCAAGTCGTAGAACTCTCCAAACAGGGCCACCGCCTTTTCAAGGAACACCGCTACCGTGAAGCCTGCGTCCTGTTCGAGCAAGCCCGCGAACTGGAGCCCGGAAATCCCTATATCCTGACCGGCCTCGGTGATACCCTGCGCTTGCTTAAAGATTTTCCCAGGGCGGCCCGGTGCTACCAGGAGGTCCTTGAAAAAGACCCAGGCAACCTCTTTGCCCTGCGCGGCCTAGGCGACACCTACCGCGGCCAACACCTGCTCGACAAGGCCCTGCCTCTCTGGGAACGCTACATCAAGTTTCGGCCGCGGGATATCTTCGTGCTGACCCGGATTGCCGACGGCCACAAAACCATCGGCAACCATCACCGGGCGGAGGCCTGCTACCGCCAGGCACTCAGCATCAACAATCAAGACCGCTACGCCCTGATGGGGCTGGCGGACCTGTACCAGAAAACCGGGCAGGACGAACGGGCCATCGAGTATTACGAAAAGGTCATGGAAAAGGGTCCGAAGATGATCAATATCCTGACCATCGTGGCCAATCTCCACTGGCATCGCGGTGAGCATGAAAAAGCCCGGAGTTATTACGAAAAAGCCCTCGAGCTGGAAAGTAACAACTCCTATGCCCTGTATGGTCTGGGCAACTACTACCGCTGGCAGCGGGACTATCCGATGGCCATCACCCTGTGGGAGCGGATCCTTGAGCGCGACCGGGGCACGGTCAACATGCTCACCCGGCTTGCCGACGCCTATCGAAGTACCGGCAACCTGGACGCCGCCGAAGCCACCTACCGGAAAAACCTCGAAAACGGCTACGACAAGTTCACCCTGCTGGGGCTGGCCAAACTGCATGCGGTACGCGGTGAAACGGAGGACGTCGTGCGCTGCTACCGTGAACTCGTGGTCAGGGAAGATGAAGACGGCTGGTTTTTCGGCGAAGTTGCCTCGCAGCTGATCGAGCACCAGCGGCAGCAGGATGCGGCCAAGCTCTACCAGGTGGCCTGCGAACTGCAACAGAACAACCCGGAGGTTTGCCAGAAACTGGCCGAGCAGATGGAAAAGTACCAGCTGCCGGGCTAACGCGCCTCCAATCACAAAGAGCGTTTATTGAACTACCTGTTTCATCTATACCTTTCAGACCATACCCAAGAGGGATTTCTCGGCAACCTGATGGGCGATTTCGTCAAAGGGCGACTGGATGATACCTATCCAGTCGGCATCCGCCAGGGCGTCGTACTGCACCGCCGCATCGACAGCTTCGCCCACAGCAACGCCACTGTCCGCCGCAGCCTGCGGCGGCTGGACCCTTCCTACCGGCACTACCGGGGTATCCTGGTCGATGTTTTTTATGATCATTTCCTCGCCAGGAACTGGGCACGCCACGCTGACATGCCGCTGGCGGCCTTCGCCCGGCGCGTCTACCTTGCCCTCGAAACCCACCACCAGATGCTGCCGCCCGACCTGCAGCGAATCGCCCCGCGCATGATCGCCCACAACTGGCTCGAATCGTATCGCGACATCGACACGATCGACATCGTCCTCAGCCGCCTTTCGACCCGAATCTCCCGCCCCAACCCTCTCGCCCAAGGAA
>JAQYWA010000357.1 GCA_030145265.1 Desulfuromonas sp.
AACCGGATGCGTGGTCCGTGGGGATTCCGGACTCCAGTCGCCGGGAGCGAATCCCTGGCGTTCGCGGACCCATTCGGCAAAGGCGCGGGCGCCGATCACCTCGGACTGGGTTTCGATAAAAACCCGCTCGAGGACGTTGCGCAGTTCGCGGACGTTGCCGGGCCACAGGTACGATTGCAGCAGGGCCTGCGCCTCGTTGGTCAGCCGCTCGATGCGGCGGCCGTACTTGGCGCTGAACTGGCGGAGGAAATGGTTGACTAGGTTCGGGATGTCCTCGCTGCGCTGGCGCAGCGGCGGCAGGTGGATGCGCAGCACCGAGAGGCGGTGGTAGAGGTCGGCACGAAAACGGTTCTGGCCGACCGCCTGCTCCAGCGGTACGTTGGTGGCGCAGACGACCCGTACGTCGACGGGAAACTCCTGTTCGCTGCCGACCCGTTCGACCCGTTTTTCCTCCAGTACCCGCAGCAGCCTGGTCTGGGTGTGCAGGGGCATGTCGCCGATTTCGTCGAGAAAAAGGGTGCCGCCGTCGGCCCGTTCGAAGCGCCCCTTGTGGGTGCGTAGCGCCCCGGTGAAGGCGCCTTTTTCGTGGCCGAACAGTTCCGACTCGAGCAGTTCCTCGGAGATCGCCGAGCAGTTTACCGCCACGTAGGGGCCGTCTGCCCGGGCGCTCCCCTGGTGCAGGGCGCGGGCCACCAGTTCTTTGCCGGTGCCGGTCTCGCCGGTGATGACGACCGTCGCCTCGGTGGGGGCGTAGAGGGCGATTTTGCGGAAGACCTCGCGGATGGCGGCGCTGCCGCCGACCAGGCCGCCGAAGCTGGGGCTGGTTTCAGCTTGGGCCGAGGCGGGCTGGCGGAACATGAAATGGACCAGGGTGCCGCTGTAGTCCGCGGCCAGTCCGGCTGACAGGATATCAGCCACCAGGGTGATTCCCTCGGCTGCGGGAAAGCGGACCCGGATGTCGGTGAGCGCTGTGTCGCGGTTCAGGCTTTCCCGGGCCAGTTCCTCCAGGGGGGGGACGGTGCCGGCAAGAGCCTGCTCCAGTTCGCGGCCGCGCAGTTCGGCGGGCAACTGGCCGGTCAGTTCCGCCAATCGGTTCGAGATCTGGACCAGCTGCAGGCGTCCGCTTTGGCGGCAGTTGACGACCAGGTCCGGTGTTTTGGCCGGCAGGCTTGAACTTTGAATGGGCTGGAAATCATTCATGTAAATGCAGTTCCCACGAAAAGGATGTCTGTATCCCAATGTAACCTTTCCAACTTGGGAGTGCAAGGGGAGCCCTCCGGTTGTCGTCGTCGGCCGAAAAAAAACTGTTTTTTCACTTGACGGAAATTGCCAACAGCGATTAAGGTCGCGGAGTGAACATTCACTCCGCGACAAGAGAGAGCATATGACTGCAGAAAAAACCGATAAACGCACTGACATCATGAAGGCGGCCATGGAACTGATCGCCGAGCAGGGCTTCCACGGGACCCCCACCTCGCAGATCGCCCAGAGGGCCGGGACCGGCGTCGGTACCATCTATCGCTATTTCAAGGATAAAGACGAGCTGATCGAGGCGATTCACGAAAAAGTTCATGTCCGTTTCACGCATACTTTTGCCGAGAACAATGATCCGCAACGATCGGTGCGAGAGAATTATTTGCGCATCTTCAATGCCCTCACCCGGACGTTCATCGCCAACCCTAGCGAGATCCGCTTCATGGAGCAGTACTACAATGCCCCCTACGGTATCGCCAGGAAGCGAGATGACGGGTATGAGGGAGAAAAACCGCTGTTCCGGTTTTTCGAGCAGGGCAAGCGGCAGCAGGTGATCAAGGATTTCCCGATGGAAGTATTGATGAGCCTGTCGTTCGGGCCGATTGTTTTTGTGACCCGGGATCATCTGAACGGATTCATCAATCTCGACGACGCCATGATCGCGGCCATCGTCGAGGCCAGTTGGGACGCCGTCAAACGCTAAAGGAGCGATAAATGGCCTGGATCTATCTGACGTTCGCCGGCGCTTTCGAAATCGCCTGGGCGATCGGTCTTAAATATACCGAAGGCTTCACCCGGCTGTGGCCGTCGATATTCACGGTTTTTGCCATGATCATAAGTTTTTCGTTACTTTCCCACTCCCTTAGAACCCTGCCGATCGGCACTGCCTATGCGGTCTGGACCGGCATCGGTGCTGTCGGCACGGCTTTGGTAGGGATGCTGGTTCTCGGCGAGCCTCGTGATGTCACGAAAATTCTCTGCATCCTGCTGATCGTGGCAGGGATTGCCGGGCTGAAGCTTACTGCCAACCACTGATATCCGGCCTTGCCGGCGGATTCATTTATAGATTACCAGGCCGAATATATTAATGCTCAGCCTTGGTGAACAGGTTTGATAAGCGTATTTCTTTCTTTGTCTCCGAAGCGAATATTCCCTCCGGAAATGCATCGTTAAAGTGAGGTTATTATGAAAAATCGAGGTCAATCGATATCCACAGCGTCAGTCTCGGATCATTCCGGTTCCCGCAGAAAACCCCTTTTCTTTGTTACATTTGCCCTTCTGGCGGCCCTTGGCGTCGGCGCATTTTTCCTGTTGTCGCCGCCGGCACCTGCTGAAGCCACCGCGGCGGCAGCGTCCGCGCGGCCGCCGATGCCGGTGGAGGT
>JAQYWA010000358.1 GCA_030145265.1 Desulfuromonas sp.
ACCAGCCGACGAAGCCTGACGGTCTGCGCCGATGAGAAGCAGAAGATTCTGGACTTTGTCGATTCGGCAGGCTTCTCCGCCTTCCAGCTGCAGCTGCAAAACGCGGGGCTTTCTTCGGGGGAGCTGGATGTCAGCTATCGCTCGACCACCCAGATCATGGACCTGGCCGCCCGGGTCTCCGGACGACCGGTGGGGAAGGTGGTCAACGAGGGGCCGGACCCGCGCTTTCATGCCTTTACCAACCAGGCCGATGCGCTGAGCGCTTTGCGCCGGGCGGTGTGGGCACTACTGGCGCGAGAGAGAACCAGCCTGACCGCGATCATCTGCCGGTTCAAGCATGAGGCCCAGAGTGTTTACGCCGCACTGAAAGGGCTACCGGGAGTGCGCCTGCAGACCGGGGATCTCTCCTTCGAACCGGGCCTGCTCATCACCAACGCCCACCAGGTCAAAGGCCTGGAGTTCTCAGGGGTGATCCTCTGGAATCCTTCGCAGAAGGCCTACCCGGCCACCAACCTCGGCAAGAACCTGCTCTATGTGGCCATCACCCGCGCCAGCAACCGGCTGGCCATCTATCACAGCGAACCCCTCTCCCGCCTCTTCTCGAAATAGCCCCCCGTCTTCTTCCTTCTTCTAGCCTTCCTTCTCTTCGCCCTGAATGGCTGAATCTTCCAGGTTTAATTGCAGCTCATCTTTGGGCTTTTTCGTTCGATGACCGGGCTTGACCAGAATTTCCAAGTAAAAGGATTCAAGCTGATCTGATTCGGCTTGAGAAATAGCCTTGTTAAGGGCGGACAGATGAATCACTTCACTACTAGCTTCATCAGCACCAAACCGGCAGTCAAAATCCCAAAAATCGACATCCGGGGGGAGCGTCTTACCACGTTCTCTTTTTATGTATTTTTTAACTTCATGCTTGATGGCTTCAACAAGCCTCGGGACTTTGATCTTCGGGTGGGTCATTTTAAATGTTTTTTTCATAATTCTTCCAAAGGGGTGACTAACATTATTGAAAGCAGGCTTCGATTAACGACATGGTAGCATCAACGCAGTTTTTGAGGGGCGTTGTTTTCACATGAGGCAGCGGCCGCGCTCGGATTGTGCTTTGCCAGGCAGCCGATGAACCGCCCGCACGCAGCCCTCGTCAGGCTCCCTGGAAAAAATTCAACAAGCAAACAACCTCCTCAGGAGCGCTTAATAGTCTCCCAGACATTTTTCTTGCCTGTTGACGCAACTATTTACTTTGCAGTTACCGGCAAACCGTGCTATAAGCTCTGTTCAGCATCGTCGATCTACTTGCGAGCTGAGAATCACTATGGTGGCTATGGTGAAGCGGTTAACACAAACGACTGTGACTCGTTCATGCGTGGGTTCGATCCCCACTAGCCACCCCATTAAAAACTAAACCCCGCGATAAGCGGGGTTTTTTTGTGCCCGAAAGCAGGGACGAAAGATCCCGTCTCTCGCACCAAATCAGCAGCACTCGGCTCCGGCGGCAAGAAATAGCCGCACCTGATGACCTCCAAACGCCCAAGAACTTGGCCTAGCGGGAATACAAAAATCGGCGGCAGATGTTATTCTTAATAACATGGAAAAACTGGAGAATCGCCACATTTCAGATTCGGGACTGGCAAAGGTTCGCTGGGTCAGGCGCTTAGCCCTGGGAATGCTTCTCGCCGCCGTCCCTGTGGCCCTGCTACTGTTCAGGGTCAGTGAAATCGTACGGCTCCCGCTCTTCTTCCTTATGATCCCCTATGGTTTTGTCTGTCTCTCCGCCGTCCTCTGTTTCGCACTGATGCCCTGTCCCCGCTGCGAAAAGCGTTTCTACGCCGGGGCCTGGGGTGTTAATCCGGTCGCGAAAAAATGTCAGCATTGCGGCCTGGATATTCATAAGGACCGCCACTGAAGAAGCCGCTCACCTGTTGCCAGGGGTGCGCAAATTGTGCGATGCTTGTCCCCATGAAACCCGAAACGTCCCTGATACTATCGACCATTCGAACGCTTATCGCAGCCGCCCTCATCCTGATGTCGTCAGACCCCCTCGTGTGCGCCGCCCGGCGGGAGCACCTCTTCATTTTCCCGAAGTCGCAGGGGTGAATCTCGACAACGTGGCGCAGGTTCTGCCGCGAGATTTCAAGGGGTAGCTCAACCTGGTCCTGATCGGCTTCCAGCCGAACTCCCGTGAAAAAATCCAGCAAGCGGTCCGGCTACTCCGGGCCGCAGTTTTCTATTTTTTAAAGCGGCCCTTTTTCGGGTAAAAATGGCCGGCTAAGCCTGTTTCAGGTCCTGACCTTATGCATATTCTCGTCATATCAAGCGGCTGCCCTGGTCCAACCAATCGGAGGCCCTCGAGACTTGCCCCTCATCGACCCACTTGCTAGGGCTATGGTACGAATCTTGCCATTCTTTTCGCTCGACAACCTGAAAGTCAAGTCGCATTTTTCTGGCGGGGGACGACCGTGAAACGACGGGCAAGGCCCGCGCCTCGGGCGAATGCGGCCGAAATATGACGGTTTGGCCTGAGGCCGTGGACCGAGCCTGGTCATTAATTCGACTTAAGAAATACCTCAAACGGGAAAGAGGCTTATGGAACTGGACAAAGACCTGCGGATATTGCTGGTGGAAGATT
>JAQYWA010000359.1 GCA_030145265.1 Desulfuromonas sp.
GAAAACGCCATCGCGGCCATGCGCGAGGGGGCGACCTCGTACACCCATTCGCTGGGACTGCTCGAACTGCGCGAAGCGATTTCCGCCCATTACCGGCAGCGTTATGGGGTCGAGGTCGAGCCCGGGCGCATCCTGGTTTCGGCCGGCACCAGTCCGCTGATGCAGATGTTGTTCGCAGCCCTGCTCGAAGAGGGGGACGAAATCATCCTCCCTGATCCCAGTTATTCCTGTTATCCCAACTTCATCCAGTTCGCCGGGGGGCGTACGGTGTGGCTGCGCACCCGGGTCGAGGACGGCTTTCAACCCCGCATGGAGGATGTGCAGGGGCTGATGACAAAGCGCACCCGGGGGGTGTTGATCAACTCCCCCTCCAATCCGGTCGGCACGGTGCTGTCCGGCGACCAGCTTAAGCGGCTGGCGGCGCTGCCGGTGCCGGTCATTTCCGACGAGATCTACCACGGGCTGACTTACGAGGGGGATGAACACAGCATCCTCGAATTTACCGACGAGGCCTTCGTCTTCGGCGGCTTCTCCAAGACCTACGCCATGACCGGCTGGCGCCTCGGCTACCTGATCGCGCCGGCATCGTGCATCCGCCCGCTGCAGAGCCTGCACCAGAATTTCATGATCTGCGCCAACCATTTCGTTCAACGGGCCGGGATTGCCGCCCTCACCGAGTGTCGGCAGGACGTGGAACAGATGCGCAAGGCCTACGATGCCCGCCGTCGCTACCTGGTTCAGCGCCTCAACGAAATAGGGCTCCGGGTGGCCGGCAGCCCGGTCGGGGCTTTTTATGTGCTGGCCGACGCCCGCCACATCGATAACGATTCGAAGCGCCTGGCTATGGCCATTCTCGATGCGACCGGGGTGGCGCTGACCCCCGGCATCGATTTTGGCGCGGGGGCCGAAGGGTACCTGCGCTTCACCTACGCCAACTCATTGCCTAACATCAAAAAAGCCCTCGACCGTCTGGAGATATTTCTCCGGCAGCGGGTCGGCTGAATTCAATACCAAGGAGAACGTCCATGTTGATTGTCATGCATCACAGTGCCACCAATGAACAGATTTGCGCCGTGGAGCAGGCGGTTGAGGCGATGGGCCTGAAGTCTTCGCCGATCCCCGGTAGTCTGCGCACCGCCATCGGCGTGCTCGGCAACCAGGGTTACGTGGACGACAGCAGCATTCGCGAACTCCCCGGCGTGCGCGAATGCATCCACGTCAGCAAGCCGTACAAGCTGGTATCGCGGGATTTTCATCCCGAGTCGACGGTGGTCGAGATCGGCAGTGTCAAGGTTGGTGACGGCCACCCTCCGGTGATTATGGCCGGTCCCTGTTCCATCGAGAGCGAGGCTCAGATGCTCACCGCCGCCCGGGTGGTCAAGGCGGCCGGTGCCCACATCCTGCGCGGCGGCGCCTTCAAGCCGCGCACCGGGCCCCACTCCTTTCAGGGCCTCGGCATCGAGGGGCTAAAATACCTGCGCCTGGCTGGCGACGAGTCGGGGCTGCCGGTGGTCACCGAGGTGATGCGCATCGAGCAGCTTGACGATGTCTGCCGCTATGCCGACATTCTGCAGATCGGTGCCCGCAACATGCAGAACTTCGACCTGCTCAAGGAAGTCGGCAAGCTGCGTCACCCGGTGCTGCTCAAGCGGGGGATGAGTGCGACCATCGAAGAGTTTCTCGCCGCGGCCGAATACATCGTCGCCGAAGGGAACAGTCAGGTGATCCTCTGCGAGCGCGGCATCCGCACTTTCGAGAAGGCCACCCGCAACACCCTCGACCTGTCGGTGGTGCCGCTGATTCGCAAGATGAGCCACCTGCCGATCATCGTCGATCCCAGCCACGCCACCGGTGTGCGGGCGCTGGTGCCGGTGATGGGCAAGGCGGCCTTGGTGGCCGGCGCCCACGGGTTGATGATCGAGGTGCACCCCGAGCCGGAGAAAGCCCTCTGCGACGGTGCCCAGAGTCTGACCGGCGAGGGCTTTGGCGAGTTGATGAAGGAGATCGGCGGGCTGCTGACCTACCTGGGATACTGAGGGCGGTTGCTCAGGCGGCGTGCAGGCGCAGCAGGGTGATTTCGGGGCGGCACAGAAAACGCACCGGGAACATGCTGGTGCCGACCCCACGGTTTACGTAGAGGGGAGTGTCGGTCGGTCCGACCCGGTACATCCCTGAGACGAAGGAACCGGAGAAGCGCGGCAGGTAAAAGGGGGGGACAAAGGGGATGCGGACCTGGCCGCCGTGGGTGTGGCCGCAGAGAATCAGGTCGATGCGCCCGTCGAGTTCCTCGTGCTGGAAGGCTGGCACATGGGAGAGGAGCAGGTTGACCCGCGAGGGATCGGCTTGCTCCTGTAGTTTTTTCAGCCGGTCGACCGGCGAAGGGTAATCGAGGCCGAGCACCGAGATCGGCACCTGGCGCAGATCCAGATCGTATTGCTCGTTGATCAGCAGGGTGACCCCGGCCCGGGCCAGGTGCCGTTGCATGTTCTCCCCTTCGAGGCGAGCCCAGTATTCCCAGTTTCCCTGTACGGCATAGATGCCTTTGGTGGCCCGCAGCAGTTCGAGAAATCGGCGCACGTCGGAGAGGTTGCGGTCTTTTTCCAGAAAGTCGCCGGTAATCAGGA
>JAQYWA010000360.1 GCA_030145265.1 Desulfuromonas sp.
GCCTGTCCCTGGTGTTTGAAACCCTAGAACCGGCGGGTCGCGTCCCGCCAGACGCCTTACTTTTTGTACGCCAACGAAAAGTAAGCAAAAAGTGGCTCCCCTGCGGGGGGCATTGCTGTCGCGGTTTTTTGGTGGCCCTGGCAGTCATAGTTGCCGGTAGTCACCACCGCCGCTTCGTAGGGTGTACCTGTAATGCGACCTTTGCCCGGTCCCCATACCAGGTGCACCAATCGAACATTTCGTCCGAGTGCTGTGGAGTGAAAACCGGTAAAGCAACAGCAACATTACACCGCAGGTCGATATTTCCCCTCCCCCCCTGTGACGCCGCGAAGGGTACCCGAAAGGCAAGGAGCGTGGTGCCCTTTCTCTGCTTACTCGCTTTGGGCAAGCAAAGGGAGTAAGTCGCCGCCTGGGGGCGAAACCCCAGGTTTTGAGTCCGAACTTGGTGAACACCTAATAAAATACACGATGGAATGGCATAGCCTTTTTTAGTCACACCGGCAAAGCCGGTGGTTTACTGAAAATCTCAATTTTATCCAACCTTACGCAAGCGGGCCCGCCCCGAAAAGGAGCGGACCCGCCTAAAGCAGAACCCGAAACTACATTAATGTCGAAAAAATGAGCGGGTTAACCGGTCACTCCTTCAGCTCACCCGTCTCTACATTGCATTTTTCTACGATATCCCTGAGCCAGGCGATCTCATCCGGCACAAACTGCTTGGGATATTCAGTCCCGACATTCAAAGCCCAATGCAACGGCGGCTCGGACATCTCGGCCACCACGTGCCCCGCCACCACCACGTAATTCGCCTTGGTCTGGGCCCAGGCGTGCAGGCGTTCTTCGGTATCAAACAGCATCATGTAGTCGTTGCCTTCTGCCTCGACAATCAGCGGTACGGCATGCCCCGGTTCCACCGATTCGGCGCCTTCGGGAAGATCCTTTGAGTCGATGATCGGGATATAGAAGTGGGAGTTGAGAAAAAGGTCGAAAAACAACGACTGATTTTTCGTGTCGTCCATATCCTGCTGGAAGGCTTCCAGCGCTTTGTCCAGTTCAGTCATGGCAGCAGCCCTTTCGGTCCGTTAAAGTGATGACGTCAAGGAAATGATCCAATGACGTCATCAATAAATGAACGCAGAGTCTAACAGGGGATCGGAACAAAACACAACCTCAAATGCCCCCTGTTCCGGAGCCATCCGCTCAATGCCGGTTCTTATGACGCCAGCCTTTACCGGACCACCGGTTCCGATTATCGCGCCAGTTGTCACGATAGCGATACTTTTCTTTATATTTCGGCCCCACATGCCGGCGATAGGGTTCATAGCGCGGCGGCACCACGATCACCCGCTGCCTGATTTTGGCGGGATGGCGGTGCCGATAATCCCGCCCGCTCATGTGATAGGTGCCGCGGAATGTCGTCCCATGCCGGTAGACGTAGCTGAAACTCAGGTAAATGGGGAACCGGGAATAGACCTCGGAAGGATACGCATAATAGCGGTTGGCGGGGGTGTGCACGTAAACTTTGCTGGGCTGCGGCGCACGGGCTGACTGCTGACCGGGGGCAACGATCTGCCAGCTACCGTCGGGCTGACGGCAGGCGGTGCCGTACCCCTGCTCTTCCCGGTCACCGATAATAATCGTCTGGATGAATTCCCGGCAGGGCCGGCCCTGCCTGTTGGTGAAGGTCCGGGTCGGCGCCACCGCGCCCCCCCGGCCGGTGTCGGGGTTCACCCATTCGGAGCCCTGGTTGAGCTGGTTTTTCTCCAGGGCGTACTGAAAGGTGTCGTCCATCGCCTGCTGTTCGGGGCCAGCGAACTCCTGGCCGAACCCTGGGGTAAATCCGACCAGAGGCCATACCAGAACTGCTACTGCGATCATAATCCGTTTCATAGGCTCGCTCCCTGTAAAAAATCTAATTACGGGAAAGTATAGCAGAGACCTGAGAAGAGGAAATGTGAGCAGGTAAAAGTAACGCCAACAGTCGGCTCCGTTATAACGACGCCGTTCGATGTGCCTCAAGCTTTCCGGAATACTCGAGCAAGGTTTCTACCGCCTGCGGCAGTTGACCGACCAGATGCGCCCAGACCTCCTGCTCGTCCTCGCCGTTTTCTTCCATTCCCTCGAAAATTTCCGGAAGTTTGTCCGGCTGCGCCACGCCCAGCACAACCATCAGGCAGGTCATGATCTTTTCGTCGTCCTCGCCCATCTCGGGCTGATCAAGGATCTCGTCCGGCATCCAGAGGTAAGAGCGCAGCGCCAGGGCCCGGTCGAAGCCGGCCACCCAGCCGCGCAGACGCTCCAGCATCGGCGGATCGATATCATCGAAATCAAAGGGAAACTCCAGCTTTCCCTGCAAACACAGGCTGTTGAGGCGACTGTAGACATCGGTCAAACAGGCGAAGCGCTTATTGGCCTGGTCGCCATCGGCAAATTCGGCGAAGGCCTCACCGAAAATGTCTAGAAACCATTCCATCGGCCGGGTTACATCAGGGGTAATGGCGATCCCGAACAGGTATCCTTCGAGCTGCTCCAGGGTCATAGCTTCAGCCGGCTTAACGGCGTGAGACAACAGCTCCTGCAGGCCGTTTCTTTCTTCAATCGTCAACATATATAC
>JAQYWA010000361.1 GCA_030145265.1 Desulfuromonas sp.
CCGGCAATGTCCGGGAGCTGCTAAACATCGTCGAACGGGCTGTTATACTCAGCAAAAGCGACACCCTCGGAATCGACCTGCTGCCATTGTCGTCGATTCAGGCGATTCCATCGCCTGATGGCGCAGCTCCTTCGGCGGAGCAGCTTCAGCTGGTGTTGCAGCGCTACGGCGGCAACCGTACCCTGGCCGCCCGCGAGCTGGGAGTCAACCGCACCACCCTCTGGCGCTGGCTGAAACGGCCTCCGCTAAAATAGTTCCGCTCCCCGTTCCGGTGAGGCTTCCATGACCGCTATCCTTCTGGATATTCTCGCTCACGCCCTGATGATCACCGGCTTCGTCTTTGTGATGATGCTGGTTATCGAATACCTCAACGTGCTAACCCAAGGGGTCTGGCAGGAGGGCCTGCGCGGCAGCCGTTGGCGGCAGTACCTGCTGGCCGCATTCCTGGGCGCCACTCCCGGCTGCCTGGGGGCCTTTGCCGTGGTCTCGCTCTATTCCCACCGGGTGGTGTCGCTCGGAGCGGTGGTCGCGGCCATGGTCGCCACCAGCGGTGACGAGTCTTTCGTCATGCTGTCGCTGCTCCCTGAAAAGGCTTTGTGGATTTTTCTCCTGTTGCTGGCCATTGGCCTGTTGGCGGGAGTGATCACCGATCTGTTGGTCAAGGGCCGCCCGGCAGGCTGTGAGATTGACGGGCCGGGCCTTGCCTACCATGAGGAAGAATCCTGCAACTGTTTTCCTCGCGCCCTGATTCTGGAGCAATGGCGCCGCTGCAGTCTGGCCCGTGCCGTACTGATGCTGGTGCTGATCCTCTTTGCCTTCGGTCTTGCTACGGGTTGGCTCGGCCCGCCCGAATGGAACTGGGTGAGGGTGACTCTGCTGCTGACCACCTCGGTGGGGCTGTTCATCGTCGCCACCGTTCCCGACCATTTTCTCGAAGAACACCTCTGGCAACATGTGGCCAAGGTCCACGTGCCGCGGATTTTCTTGTGGACCTTCGGTGCCCTGCTGCTGATGCACGTGCTGATAACCCAGTTGCAGCTCGGCGACTGGATTGCGCAAAATCACCTGCTGCTGCTGGTGCTGGCCTGCCTGATGGGGCTGATCCCCGAATCGGGGCCGCACCTGATCTTCCTCACCCTCTACACGCAAGGGGTGATTCCCTTCAGTGTTCTGCTGGCCAGCTCCATTGTTCAGGACGGCCACGGCATGCTCCCGCTGCTGGCCGAGTCGCGTCCCGATTTTGTCCGGGTCAAGGGGATCAACTTCTGCGTGGGGCTGGTGGTTGGTCTGGTCGGATATTGGATCGGGCACTAAATGGAAACTTCGGAAAAAATAGCGCTGCAGTCCATTGCGGTCAACTTGGGCCTGGTCGCGATCAAGGCCGTTCTGGCTGTCATTTCGGGGAGCCTGGCCATTCAGGCCGATGCTCTTCATTCCCTGTCCGATGTTGTTTCTGCGATCGTGGTCTGGGTCGGGATCAGGATTTCCATGCGTTCCAGTCGCAGTTTTCCCTATGGGCTCTACAAGGTGGAAAATCTGGTGGCGCTGGGCACCTCCTTTTTGATTGTCCTTGCCGGCTATGAAATTGTGAAAAAAGTATTTGCCGGATCCTCTGCAGAGTATCCAGGGCATGTTTCTTTCGCTGTCATTGGTATCGGCCTGACGATTCTGATCACCTGGAAGTTTTCCCGATATGAACTCAAAATGGCCAAGGATACCGGGTCACCCAGTCTGCTGGCGGATGCCCGCCACGTCTGGACCGACATGCTTTCCTCCCTGGTCATTCTGGCGGCTTTGCTGGCCTCCGCCGTCGGAATTTCACTCGACCGCTACGCGGCCCTGGTCGTGGTCGTTTTTATCGGCCGGGCGGCGCTGACCATTTTTATCGATTCGGTCCGGGTACTGCTCGATGCGTCTCTCGATTATGCCAGCCTCGACACCATCCGTGCCGTGGTTAAGGAAGACCTCCGGGTGGTGGAGATTAACGATTTGCGGGCGCGGAATGCGGGACGCTACAAATTTGTCGAACTCGATCTGACCTTGCGGGTGAAGGAGTTGGAAAAGGGGCATCTGGTTGCCGAGGAAATCAAGCAGCGAATAAAAACGAAGTTGGAAAATGTCGATCATGTTCAGGTTCACTATGCGCCCCAGCAAAAAGAGTTGCTGACCGTCGGCATTCCCCTTTGCGCAGACCGGCAAACCATTTCCATCCATTTTGGCGAAGCGCCTTTTTTTCGCCTGGTCACCCTCAATCCCAAAACCGCCGGTGTTTCTGCGGACCACATTTTCAGCAATCCCCATGGCCAGGCCGAAAAGGGCAAAGGGATCAAGGTGGCCGGCTGGCTTCTCGAGCAAGGGCTGGATCTGATCGTGGTACGCCAGGATATTGGCGGAAAAGGTCCCGGTTTTGTGCTGGGTAACGCGGACGTGGAAACGCAGCTGGTTGCAGAAGAAGGCGCAGAGGTGGCGTTGTCCAGGTTAAAGCAGGACTGGTGCCGCTAACCCGAGCGGTTCAACGAGTGGGAAATGAATATGGCTCCTCCATTTCAACCCCATATCATGGTTTTCGTGGGACTTCTGCTCCTGGTGAGTTTTCTCGGGGGGAAACT